>JAOZRI010000355.1 GCA_029940235.1 Desulfobacula sp.
ATAACACCCTTCAGGCACCCACACAAACTCCATACCGGTTACAGGCTCTGTCCAGATTTGCCCGGGGCTTTTAGAATCTGCCAGAACTGAAACACACCAAAACATCAGAATAAAAATAATAACGAGACTAATTTTTTTCATGATTCCTCCATATTGTTTTAAAAGACACATATTGATATTGCCTGAATAATGCTTAGCGAAGCACAGAATGTGCCATGGAATTTGTTGTGATTTATCAGTTGGTTAGCCTAATGCGAATGATTGAATTACGCCATGGTGTAAATTAGGCCCGTCTTTTAATTGCGATATTTTCTATACAAAACTTTCATAAGATATTCACGCTGGGCAGACAGTTGAGGTGTATATTTATCTAAATTTGGAAAATTCACGAAAAAGACTCCTGACTTCCCTTCACGGTGTAAGGTTTCTATGAATCCTTGTGATATTGTTAAAGAAACGATCAAACGATGCGTTAAACTTCAGAGGCACAAGGATTCACAGGTCAGTATTTTCAATTTATTCTTTTTTAACTACTCTAAGTCCCCAATGATCATTTGTAACAGCACCGTCTGCTTCAGGAAAACAACCACGAGCATTAACAAAAAAGGATGCTGCTTCTGCAGAATATGTCCATGATCCGCCAATAAATATATGGGCATTGTCTCCTTTATTAGGGCATCCTGGTCCATTTTTTGATTTTGTCCATGCGCTGAGGTTCCCTGATAAATCATAAACACCATAGGGATTTGGAGCAAAAGAGGCAACAGGTTGAACATGTCCTTTGTGTTGACCTGGCCAGGGCCCCCCGACAGGGTAGTCGTCGGCGTAAGTTTTACCGGTATAAACGGTATTACCCACATTGATAGTTCCGTCATCTGTTCCAAACTCATTTCCCTGTCCACCCATGGCAGCCCATTGCATCTCTTCTACTGTGGGCAGATCATATCCATAAAAATCTGCAAATGCTTTTGCTGAAAGGTATTCAATATAATTAACCGGCCAGTTTTTTACCTCTTTAAGTGTAGGCAGCTTAAAATCCAAGTCCAGATGCCCTGCAAAAAGCGAGCGTTCATCGTAATCCCCTCTAACCCAGGAAGATATTACTACACTTGGGTCGGCAAGTCTTTCTCGAAGCTTTTCCCTGTCAGGCCAGAATTTATGCAGCTCAGCCCAATTGGTTATGGAATCAGCAGCAGGCGTTACACCTTCTGGAAGATAATAATCATCAAAATATATATTCCAGTCAACCTTTTTAGGATTAACCACATTAAATTTTTTCCTGCGGCTGTTATACTCGATCCAGCATCTGTTTAACGGATTTTTCATCTCCCATCGTTCCTTGCCGTTATCACGACTGTGATCTGATATTGCCCTGCGGCGCAGTAAATTCAAAATGCGGTTGCCGTCTTCATCATAAACCAATTGTTGGAACCTGGATTTGGAATCACGCATTTTAATTACATATAACTCAGGCGGTACTGGTTCTGACGTCTCATCCAATAATTCAACCGGTCCAACACTTATTTTGTTTTCACGCAATGCAGCATTCAGAAAATCCACATATTGCTGATTTGTAATCTCTGTAATGCTCATTTTAAAAGGCGCGATATCCTCTCCATCTCCTGGAATACTTACAAATTCAACAGATGACTGTCTTCTTTTAACTACTCTGAATCCAAAATGGTCGTTTGTTACTGAGATAGCTGTTTCAGGCAGACATTCCACGGAAAGAGATGCGGATTCCCAAGCATAGTACCATGACCCGCCAGTAAAATTATGCAGTTCAAAGCCGGCAATAACATCTCTTAAACGACACTCTCCCGGACCATGGGGATTTTCTGATTTTGTCCATTCAGTAACATTTCCTGATAAATCATAAACACCATAGGGATTTGGAGCAAAAGAGGCAACAGGTTGAACATGTCCTTTATGGTTTCCTGGCCAGTTTATCTTGCCAGGAGGATATTCACTCCTACTATGACCTTCATAAACCGCATTATTGTCATTCATAGTGCCGTCATCAGTTCCATATTCATATCCCATTCCACCAGCAGCCGCCCATCGAACCTCTTCAGAGGTAGGCAAATCATAACCATAGAAATCCGCAAATGCTTTTGCTGCGTAGTATTCAATAAAATTAACCGGCCAGTTCTTTATTTCTCCAAGAGAAGGCAATTTAAAATCCAAATCATGATGTCCTGCAAAAAGTACATTTTCATCAAAATCTTCCCAATCCGCTCTTGCCCAGGTAGATATTTCTACATCTGGATTATTAAGTTTATCTCTAAGAGTTACTCCTTTAGGCCAGAATTTATGCAGTTCAGCCCAATTGGTTATAGAATCATGAACCTCAATGCCTTCTGGAAGGTTATCCTCATTAAAATACATATTCCAGTCAACTTTTCTGGGGTTAACCACTCTAAATTTTTTCTTACGGCTGTCATACTCGATCCAGCATCTGCTGAGCGGATTTTTCACTTCCCATAATTGTACTTCACCATCATCATTATGATCATATACTGCCCTGATATTTAATAAATTCAATATACGATGACCGTCTTCATCATAAACCAATTGTTGATACTTAGATTTATAATTACGCATTTTATCCAAATAAAATGCTGGAATTTCCGGGTCTGCCGACTCCATATCCAATAGTTCAACCGGTCCAACACTTATTTTGTTTTCACGCAATGCAGCATTTAGAAAATTCACATATTGCTGATTTGTAATCTCTGTAATGCCCATTTTAAAAGGCGCGATATCCTCTCCATCTCCTGGAATATCAACAAAATATCCTCTCCACGGAGTGGCGTGCTGCCCCATGGCGGGCAGAGTAAATAATATGAACAGTGCACTGGCTGCTAAAGTTACTAATAATTTCTGCATTTGATTTTTCTCCTGAATTGAAAGTTAAAAATGATAGTAAATTTATAATTATAGGTAGATCTTTTTCCAGCATCACCTCCTTGATTAGTGGCTTGGGTAGATTAGTTTTAAAAAAAA
>JAOZRI010000356.1 GCA_029940235.1 Desulfobacula sp.
TCCTTGCAAAAAGCTGACTTGTTTTTACAAATTCTGCTGCCACTATCCAGTTGCCAGCATTATTAAAGAGTCCTGAACCTGGAAATATCATTGCCTGCTGGCCCTTTGCAGCATTGAAAATGTTTTTCTCTTTTTTATGGGCAATATTGGCAAGATATCCATATAACAGGCATTGATGCAGGGCAATATACAAGGGGCCTCCAATATCAAATGCTTTATTCTTAAGCTCTTTGGTGTCAACTTTGGAGATGGTTTTACTGCCAATCCGGGCAGACAGTTTTTTATCGCCTTTAAGCCCATGTTCCTTTAAGATTCTGAGAATCTGCCTGTGGATCTCACTCCACTCCCTTAAACGCTTAAATGACAAGAAATGATCTTTACAGAATTTTCTAAGTTTTGATCTTGATTTAAGGCGTTGTTCAGCCTTTTTATATGCATTCCAGATATTTAAAAGTGTAATAAAATCAGAAGAGGGATCCTTAAATATTGCATGTTTCTGGTCTGCTGCCTGGGCTTTATCAGCAGGCCTCTGCCTTGGGTCTGCAATGGCAAGGGCGGTTGTTATAACACAAGCATCTTGTAAACACCCTTTTTTATCAGCTTCAATTAATATTCTTGATAGTTTTGGATCAATGGGCAGTTTTGCCATTGTTCTGCCGATTCTTGTAAGTGCATATTTTGTTTTATTTTTTTTAATGGCACCTATCTCAATAAGGGTGGCAAAGCCATCTTTAATGCTTTTTGGGGCTGGTTTATCAATAAATGGAAAGTTTGAAGCCTCCCCGAGATTAAGTGAGATCATCTTTAAAATAACTTCAGCAAGATTACTTCTTAAAATTTCAGGAGAGGTAAAAAATGGCCTTGATGTAAATTCATCTTCATCAAACAATCTTATGCATACACCATTTTCAACTCTTCCGCATCTTCCAAGACGCTGGTTGGCAGAAGATTGAGAAATAGGAGTAACTGGCAATGCAGTTGTCCTTGTCCTTGGTGAGTAGTTTGGAATCCTTGCAAGCCCTGTATCAACAACATATTTAATGCCGGGGATTGTCAGGGATGTTTCAGCCACATTGGTGGCAACAATGATTTTGCGCCCCACCTGCCTTGAAAATATTTTAGACTGCTCCCTTGCTGAAAGTCTTGCAAAAAGCGGCATAACATTGATACCTGGATGATTATGCCCACGGATTATCTCCATGGTATCACCAATATCCTGTTCTGTGGGCATGAAGACAAGAATATCACCGGATCTGGTTT
This sequence comes from Desulfobacula sp., assembly GCA_029940235.1. Classification (GTDB taxonomy): domain Bacteria; phylum Desulfobacterota; class Desulfobacteria; order Desulfobacterales; family Desulfobacteraceae; genus Desulfobacula. The sequence goes on from JAOZRI010000356.1 coordinate 1,261, forward strand.
TTGAAAGAAGTGTGTTTACAGCATCTGCAGCAGCTTCTACATAACCTTGATCTTCAATGCTTTGCCCTGACTCGCCCGGCTCCTTTGGGTTTAAAAAAGGCAGATAATTGGTTTCAACGGGAAACATTCTTCCTGAAACTTCAATAATAGGTGCATTATTAAAGGCTTTGGAAAATTTTTGCGTATCAATGGTGGCAGAGGTGATAATAAGTTTAAGATTTTTTCTTTTTTTTACAAGCCTTCTTAACAAACCAAGGGTAAAATCAATATTCAGGCTTCTTTCATGGGCTTCATCCACAATAATGGTATCATATGCTTTTAACAATCTGTCGGTCCCTGTTTCAGCAAGTAAAATACCATCGGTCATTATTTTAATACAGATATTGCCGCGGGTTTTATCATCAAACCTGATTTTATAACCAATTGACTGGCCAAGATCTTCGCCCAATTCATGTGCAATTCTTTTTGCCACATTGATGGCAGCGATACGTCTTGGCTGGGTGCAGCCAATTATGCCTTTAGCTCCCCGTCCTGCCTCAAGACAGAATTTAGGAATCTGGGTGGTTTTGCCTGACCCTGTCTCTCCTGATATGATAACTACCGGGTTTTGTTTTATGGCCTCTATTATTTCATTTTTTTTATGGGTGATGGGTAGTTCAGGATTGAATTTTATATTTAAAGGTCTGTTTAAAGTCTGTTTTGTTCTTGTGTAGATATTTTTTTTCATTTCGGCAGTATATATCATAGAATATGAAGGCTGTTCAACGAAAAGATTGAGAAATTATAGTATAGTAATAGGTGAAACCTAAACATGAAGAGAGGAGACAATAAATAAATCATTGAGGCCTATGGTTTTTAAATCATTGCCTTCTTGATTTTCATGGTTATTTTTGTGTCCTCAAAATTAATAAAAAGAGATAATCACAGGAGAGTCATGAAAAAAAATATAGAGTATAATGATAAATTAAGAAATGTTGCCATCATTGCCCATGTTGACCATGGCAAGACTACGCTTGTTGACTCAATGTTCAAGCAGAGCGGGCTTTTCAGGGAAGGCCAGCAAGTTGATGATCGGCTCATGGACAGCATGGATCTTGAAAGAGAACGCGGTATTACTATTGCTGCTAAAAACTGCTCAGTAACCTGGGATGGTGTTAAAATCAATATTATTGATACTCCAGGCCATGCTGACTTTGGTGGAGAGGTGGAGAGAGCTCTTTCCATGGCAGACGGTGCTATTCTCCTTGTTGATGCGTCTGAAGGCCCTTTGCCCCAGACTCGCTTTGTTCTTAAAAAAACCTTTGACTCCAATCTTCCTGTCATGGTCATTATCAATAAAATTGACCGTAAAGATGCACGACCTGATGAAGTTCTGGATATGATATATGATCTTTTTATTGATCTTGATGCCACAGAAGAGCAGCTTGATTTTACATATCTTTATGCTGTCTGCCGTGATGGTATTGTTAAAAAAGAGTTGGATGATAATGTTGATAATCTGCACATTTTATTTGATCTTATTGTAAAAGAGATGCCTGCACCAGCTTATGATCCTGATGCCCCTTTTCAAATGCTTGTTTCAGATCTTGGATATTCTGATTATCTTGGAAGACTTGCCATTGGTAAAATATTCAACGGCAGTGCGAAATCCAATGAAAATTTGGTGTGTATTAATGAGAAAAATAAGCTTTTACCTTTAAAAGTATCAAAACTCCAGTCCTATACAGGGATGACTCTTGTTC
>JAOZRI010000357.1 GCA_029940235.1 Desulfobacula sp.
ATTTTTTTAGTTAGAAGTTCAGTATCAGTGGGTTTAATGAGAAAATCAAAAGCTCCGAGTTTCATGCCCTTTATGGCATTATCCACAGTAGCTTCTCCCGTGAGCATGATCACAGGAGTCAGGGGGATTCTGCCCTTGATCTGTTTTAGCACTTCAATACCTGTAATTCCCGGCATTTGAACATCAAGGATAATGACATCAAAATCTATTTTACCTGCCATTTCAATGGCTGCCTCTCCTGAATATACCGGTGTAACAGTAAAATCTCTCATTTCAAGTCTTTTGGTAAGAGTATCAGTAAACTCTTTTTCATCATCAGCGATCAATACATTTATTTTCATATTTATTTTTTTTCCTTTACTAATAAAAAAATTTAAAAAAAATGATTTTATGCCTCATTGTTTCTTGCAGATTCTATTTTTTCATACGCTTTTTTCATTGTCTCGGTTATTAAATCAATATCTGCAGGTTTATGCAGGTATGCAAAAGCTCCAAGCTCCATACAGGTTTTTTTATCCTCTTCAGAGCCGTGTCCAGTGAGGATAATCACCTCAATATGAGGTTTTGTCTCTTTAATCTTCTTTAATACATCAAAGCCTTCAACTCCCGGCATTTTCAGGTCAAGAAGGATTACTTCAGTATCCTCCTGGTCAGTAAAATCCAAAGCTTCCTGGCCGTTATAAGCAATTTCACTTGCAAACTGCCGTAGTTTCAAACGATCAGACAGAGTCTGAACATACTCTTTTTCATCATCAACAAGAAGAACCCGCAATGGTGTCTCAAATTCAAAATTGTGGATAATATTGCTCTTGTAATAATTTTTTCCTATTTTTGTCTCCACAGATTTAACTCCTTGAACGGCTTCTACTATCTTAGTGATTTTCTGCTGCAATTTTGAGAGCATCAGCACTTTTTTATCAATGGTTACTATTACATTGCCATCATTTGATTTTACTTTGAGTTCTTGACCTGTTTCACTTAAAAGAGATTCAATTAAAGCTGCCAGTTGATAATCAAAAACTTCCTGCTTTATAAATTCTTCATCATTAAAGGGGAATTTTTCAAGATGCTTGGAAACTAGGGTAGCAGCTTCTTGAGCATCAAACTTTTTTGAAGGAATAACAATATCATAAAGAGTTTCATCCCATGCTTTTTTATTAAAAAGAGATGCAGTCCATAAAAAAGCCTGTTTATCTGAATTGTAAACCTCTTTTATCGCCTCTTTTTCTGATAAACTGTTTTTTGTCATTGCATTTTGTATGCGTTTCTCTTTTGCTGCAATGATTAAAATTCGCATTACATGACTTACTTCTTTGGGAATCAGATGTCCGAGAAGTCCATAAAAAATGCAATTGCCTTTTTTTACAAAATCGGCAAGACTTTTTTTAAGGGCAATAATACTTTTTTCTTTATCGTGGGTAAAATCATTAAATGCAATCTGTTTGCTTTCCACTACTTTTTGAAGAGTAGCCTTTTTAATATTACTTGTTTGATGAGTTTTTTCAATTATATCGGCATCTGTGATGATGCTGCAATTGAATTTTTCACCAAACATTTGAACAATTTCATTGGAATTAGCGTATAACCCGTTTGTTACAGATATAATCGGCATTGTCCCCTCCGTATATTTTTATTGTGTTCGCCTGCCATCAGCCATATCTATTGTAAGTTATGACTACTACAATTTAGCAAAAGGTATGCCAAATATAAAAAGATGTTAAATCAATGTGTTATGAAATGCAATAAATATATGAATCATAATGGAACAAAATAAAACTGTACTGCAAGAACTTTTTGAAACAAAATAGAACGAACTATTTTAATTTCTATTTACCTGACTTGATTTAGATCAAGGCTTTATTCCCTTTTTTTATATACTTAATTATGATAAAACTGGTTCAAAAAAGAGCTGGCGGAAAAAATATAAAGGAGAGTTATATGACATTATTAGACAAATTTTTAAGCCGGAAAGGGCTCTATGCCTCATTTTGGTTTATTGGAATTTTCATGGTAGCAATTCTTATCTACTTTACAGCTAATTTAGTGAAAGAAGTCCCACCCATTGCCAAAACAGTTACATCTCAAAGCGGAGAAGTGCTCTACACCTATGACGATGTTGCACAAGGCAAGGGATACTTCCAGCAGTTTGACCTGATGGATTATGGGACCATGCTGGGCATGGGTGCTTATATGGGTCCGGATTTTTCAACAGATTTTATGCATAAGAGAGCAGATTTTCTTTACTCATACTTTGCAAAACAAAAATTTGGCAAATCTGTAAATGATCTTTCTAAAACTGAACTTGCTGCTGTCAAAGCAATGACGATTATTGACTTTAAAGAAAAAACAACTTTAAGTGAAGACGGCACAATTTATACCACAGCTTCAGCCTTGGCATATAAAGCAAACGTTGCCTACCTCGTTGATTTTCTTGTTAATGGTGACGCAGAGCGTGCATGGCGCGGTGGCGTGATTCGAGAAGATGAAGCAGTTAAAATTGCAGCTTTTGTTGACTGGTCACAGATGGTAGCTTCATCTCTACGCCCTGGAACAGATCGCACCTGGTCAAATAACTGGCCTCCTGAGCCAATGATAGATCAAAAGGCAGGTTGGAATTTTCACATGGTCTCTTTGTGGGAATTTCTGCTTCTCTGGGCAGCAACCATTCTGGTTATATTTTTCTTTTATGAATTTCTAAATAAGCGAGAAAAAAATGATGAACTTGAAAAACCGCTTGTTATCACAAAACTTTTCCCTTCACAGAAAAAACTGCTGAAATATGTACCCATTGTAAGCCTGTTTTTTCTAATTCAAGTGTTCATTGGTGGATATTTAGCACATATTTATTCTGCTCCGGCGGAAAACTTTTTCTTTCCCCAGGAAATTCTTCCTTTTAACGTAATGAGAGCACTTCATACAAATTTAGCCATAGTCTGGGTTACCATTGGATGGCTTGTCGGTGGAATGCTGATTGCCCCCCTGGTTGCAGATGAAGAT
>JAOZRI010000358.1 GCA_029940235.1 Desulfobacula sp.
TAGGGAAAAAGTCTTATGGGTTTTAATTGAAAAGATTTTAAAAATAGAGTTTCAAAAAATTCATTGGCTGCTTTTTGAGTAGTATAAAGATAGAGATTTTTTTCTTCATAATCCCAGAGTACATCATATAAATTAGGAACAGCAGGAATTTTATGCATTAAAATATCTGTAACAAACTCTTTAATTTCTGATTTTTCATTTTTTGAAATAAAATCTCTTCCTGATTTTTCCTTCTTTTTTTCAATTTCAAGCGCCATATATTTTTGAATCAGTTTGGCTGGGATTGATTTTTTATCAACTCTTAAAGAGAAAACAAAATAAGTTCCAAATATAAAGGAAAATTGTTTAAAATCAGGGTTATAAGGACTTTCAAGAGGTGCCCATCCAGCTGTAATTTCATCATATTCACTCTCTATTTTAGGAATAGAGTATTTTATCAAAGCCTCTTGTACTGCTTTGTTTATTGAACCCTCAATTTTTCCATCAATTACATATCTTGTGATGGAGTGAGTTGAAGATATTAAACCCATAAATTTATCCTTTTTATTAATATTTATTAAAAAAGGAATATAGTATAAATATAAAATTTTGTACAGATATTTACCATAATATTGAAAGGCTATTTGGACATAGAAATACCTAATTCTTTTTTTATGGCAAGCCCAATTTTTTCCAATGTATAAGGTTTTTTTATATATTCTCCTGCACCAAGTTTTTGAACCGCCTCAACTTTTTTATTTTCAGAAAATCCACTTACAATTATGGCTTTTTGTCCAGGATTGGTTTTTACAATTTGTTTGTAGGTTTCTAAACCATCAATTCCCGGATCCATAATCATATCGAGAATTATAAGATCTGGTGAGTTATTTTTCATATAGTCAATTGCCAGCTCTCCGCTTGATACGGCTTTTGGCGAATAATTTAATTTTATAAGCAGAGTTGCAGCTATATCTCGTTGTTTTCCAATATCATCCACAATTAAAATAGACTCTTTATTACCTGTATACTCTTCAATAAGTACAATTTTTTCAGGTTCAGCAATATTTTGTCTTGTTGCAGGAAAATAGAGATCAAATTTTGTCCCTTTTCCCATAATACTTTTAATATCAATATAACCTTTATGATCTTGGACTACTCCCCATACAACAGACATACCAAGCCCTGTTCCACTTCTCCCCATGGTTTTTTTTGTATAAAAAGGTTCAAATATTTTTTTAATATCTTCAGGCTTAATACCCATTCCATGATCTTTAATTGTAAAAACAACAAAATCACCTTCTTGAATTTCGCCATAACCTTTTACAGGTTTGTCAATATACTGATTTTTGGTTGAAATAATAATATCCCCGCCACTGGGCATGGATTCAGCAGCATTGGATACAAGATTCATTATAATTTGTTTAATATGTATAGAAGAACCTGTTAAATTAAATAAATCAGGTTCCAAGAAAGTTTTAATAGAAACATTATTGTGAAAATAATTGAGGTTTTTAAATGCACCAGAGTTGAAATATTCATTAATTAAGATATTGAAATTTAATATTTCTGTACTTGTAACACCTCTTCTTGCAAGGGTCAGCAGGTCTTGAACAATTGCTGCTGCCATATTCCCTGATTCTTTAATTTGTAAAATTAAATTTTTTAAACGACTGTTTTCAGGAAGATCCATTAAAATTAAATCAGGATAAGTAACAAGCCCGGACAATACATTATTAAGGTCATGGGCAACACCTCCTGCAAGGAGGCCTACACTCTCCATTTTTTTTGATCTAATTAATTGTTCCTGTAGTTTGGTTTTTTCAAATTCCGCCTTTTTTCTCTTAGTGATATCTGTAATAAAACCTTCAATATATTTAAAATCTCCATTTTTATTTTTAACAGCTCTTGCATTTATTAGAGCCCATATTTTTTCTCTGTTTTTTTTATAAACCTCTGCTTCAAGATCAGACACTATATCATCTTGTAATACTTTTTTTATAAGTTTGTCTCTGTATAAAGGATCAACATATACCTGTTTACTGACATTTGAAATTTCATTAATCATGGAATCAGGGGATTCATAACCAAAAATAGAAGCCATTTTTGGATTGACATTTAATAGTTTTCCCTGGAGAGTTGTCTGATAAATTCCACTTACCCCTGATTCAAAAATATCCCGATACTGTTTTTCACTATTTTTTAAAGCCTGCTCAGCTTTCATACGTTCATCAATTTCCTGCACAAGTTTTGCGTTTGAAGTGGCAATATCTTGAGCCATTAAATTAAAAGATTCTCCAAGCCGGCCTATTTCATCATTGGATTTAATTTCAATGTTTTGATCAAGCTTACCATTACCAATGGCTTTTGCGCCTTCCATTAAACGCCTTAAGGGTTTTATAAATGTTAAACTAAGAGCAATTGCAATCAGTGTTACAAGAAATGCTGTAAGAATTAAAATGAGATATAATTGGCTGTTTTGTCTGCTAAAATGCTTATTTATCAACTCTTTAGTTTGGGTTTTTACAAGGTCAATATCCTGTTTTTGTCTATTTATACTTGTTTTAATATTTGCCATGGTAAAATTTGCAGCTTTATGAAAATCTTTAACATTTGCACCAATGGTAACATATCCAAACCCCCTTGGAGAATTTTTATATTGCCCAGTAAAGTATGGAACACTTGCATATGTTGTCAGTTTCCACAAACCGCTCCAGAATATTAGAAATGATCCAGAACCACCATCTTGTGTACCTCTATTCCAGCCCTGGCACTGTGGAGCGTGATCTAAAACCCTGCAGTCGAGACCTACATAACCGTTGTCCATCTGCTCTTTTGATCCTGTTTTCTCCAGGGAAAATTGATTGAAATCAGGAATGGTTTTAATAAAGTTATTTAAGGAAAGGTTGCTTTTTTTATACTCATTATAAGTATCCTGACTTAGCCAGCCAGGTACTTCTTTACCTGTTAAAGGATCATAACCACAGATAAAAAAATCCCTTGGATGGGATAT
>JAOZRI010000359.1 GCA_029940235.1 Desulfobacula sp.
TCTTACTGGTATAAATTTTCACTCTAATGTATTTAGATTAAGATAAGAAAAGCTTGGTGTTTGAAAAAACAACCAAAGAAAAAATCAAAACACTCAAGAGAACAGGACAAGGTGACAATATGAATCTTACCCAAATAAGGTATTTTAATCAAACGGTGAAATGTAAAGGGGTGTTGGCTGCATCTCAAAAGTTGTTCATTTCTCAACCTGCTGTCACTAAACAGATCAAACTTATTGAAGAAGAGATTGGCGCTAAATTATTTTATAAAAAACACAATAGGTTTCAGCTGACAGCAGCCGGGAGCATTTTATACAATAAATCCTGTGAAATATTATCACTTTTTAATGAATTGGATGATGACCTGAAAAATATTGACGGTATTCATTCAGAAAGAATTATTGTTGGCTGCGGCTCGCTTGCTGCACGGTTTATTTTACCAGGTATCATAAAAAATTTTTTAAAAAAATTTCCCAATAATGACATCTCAATATTTGAATGCGGATCAAATGAAATGGAAGATCTGTTAGCAAATGACACCATAGACTTTGGAATCGGATTCCAGGCAAAGCTTAAAAATAAAAATATTGAATTTGAAAAACTTTTCCCCAGTGCATTCAAGGTGATCTGTTCTAAAAAAAGCACCTTTGCAGGGCTAAATATTGTAAAGATTCATGATCTTCTTGAATTTCCCTATATAAGCTATAATGTAAATTCAGTCATAACAAATCTTCTTGAAAAGCATCTGTCAAATGAAAATTTCAATGAGGTTTTAAATGCCCAATACAGTGAGACCATAATCAAATATGTTCAATTGGATTTTGGTGTTTCAATAGTACCGGATTATATACTGAAACTTCTAAAGCCGACTGGTATTGAAATTAAAGAACTTGATGTCAAACTTTCCATTGATGTTGGCATTTTCAAGGAGAAAAATAAATATCTCAGCCCTATCCATAAAAAATGCATTGATTTAGTAAAAAAACATTACACAAAAAGAGTTGAAAATATTAACTAAGGAAGCCAGAGGCAATTTATTTCTATGAATACAAATAATACTAAAGTTACCAATTTAACAGATGCAGTAAAAAGCTATGTAAAAGATGGGTGCCACCTCTCCATTGGGGGCTTTACAATAAATAGAAACCCCATGGCTGCTGTTTATGAAATAATCAGACAAAAAATCAAAAACATACATCTTTATGCCCACTCCAACGGCCAGGGAGTTGATGAGCTTATCGGAAGCAAAAGCCTTACCTGCCTTGAAATAGCCTATGGCGGAAGTGGAAAATTTGCCTCAACATGTATCCGTTTTCGTAAAGCTGTCCAGGACAAAGCCATTAAAATTGAGGATTATTCAAATTTCCAGATGGCACTGCGCTTTCTTGCCGGTTCCATGGGTGTGCCTTTTCTTCCGACACGCTCTTCTTTTGGAACGGATATTATAAAAAAATGGGGCTTTCCGCCTGAATTCAGAAAGAACAATGCCAAACTCCCAAATAAAAAACTCATTGAACTTGATAATCCATTTGGCAATTGGTGTGATACCAGAAAAGTTGTCCTGGTTCCGGCAATCAATCCCGATGTTACCATCATCCATGTTCAGAAAGCCGATTACAGAGGCAATTGCAGAATACACGGGCTTTCATTTGCCGATGTGGAACAGGCAAAATCAGCAAGGCACCTTATTATCACCTGTGAAGAGCTGATAAACGATGATGCTCTTAAAAATGATCCAGACAGAAACCAGATTCCCTTTATCCATGCAGATGCTGTTGTTCACGTACCCCATGGTGCATATCCAACAGCCTGCTATGGCTATTATGATTATGATCCTGTTTTTTTAAAGGAGTATGCTAAAATTGCCAAAAATGATGATAAATATCATTTGTATATTCAAAGCCAAATATTGGGAACCCTGTCCCATGAAGATTTAATGGACAAGGTAGGCAGGGACCGCCTGAAAATGATTGCTGCTGATAAGAAAAGAGGGTATGCTAAAGGATTAGACAGGAGATAAAAACATGAAACCTATTGCTGATTATACTTTAAAAGAGATGATGACCATTGTTGCAGCAAGGGAAGTTAGAAATAATGACATAGTGTTCTGTGGAACAGGAATCTCAATGTTAGCTGCAATGGCGGCAAAAAAAATAAATGCACCCCAAAGTGTTATTTTCTTTGAAACAGGAGCTATTGACTCCAAGCTCGAAGAGCTTCCCCTTGCAGTTGGAGATCCAAGAATCATGTACCAGGCATCTTGCAACGGGGGATTGATTGATTCGTTCACAACCATGCAGAATCCCATCACAGGAAAGCATGTTGTGGGTATTTTAGGGGCTGCCCAAATTGATATTTACGGCAACCTCAATTCCACTGTGATAGGTGATTATAACGACCCGGATGTCAGATTTTCCGGAAGCGGCGGTGCCTGTGATGTTGCCTCTTTTGTGCCAAGAAGCCTGATATTTATGAAACAGGAAAAAAGAAAGTTCAAAAGAAAACTGGATTATATTACAAGCCCTGGATACCTTGACGGACCCAATGGCAGAAAAAAAGCAGGGCTTCCCAAAGGGGGACCATACAGAGTCATCACAGACATGGGAATCATGGGGTTTGATAAACATACAAAAAAAATGTACCTTTTAGGACACTTTCCAGGTATAAGCCCTGAAACTATTTTACAGAACATGGAATTTATAATTGAGACCTCAAATTCTAAAGAAGTACTGCCACCGACATTAAATGAGCTTAAACTTTTAAGGACAAAATGTGATCCCCATTGCCTTATCCTTTGATAAAATAAAAATCAAGTCCGAAAATGTGCTTCCAAATAGCCGCGTTGAGGAGTTGGCTTTTGCTGGAACGGGTCATGAAAAAAAATCCTTACGAACAAATATTCATATCAAAATTAACTGACCTTGATATTTCCCAAACAATGAATAAAGTATCAGCTTAACCATAATATTTGATACCGAACCCAAAG
>JAOZRI010000050.1 GCA_029940235.1 Desulfobacula sp.
ATATGGTATTTAATACTATTATGGCAATTTTATGCCTTTTAATTATTTCCCATGGCTTTGCCACCATGAATGTTATCAAAGCACTTCCAGCCTGGAGCTCAACTATGGTTCTTCCTTTGTCTGTTATCTCCGGGATCTGGGTAGGTCAACAGATTCTGCAATTAATGGCTGGTTTTTCCAGCAATGAGAGTTTTGCATCTGGAATGGAAGTGTGGGCAGAAGTTTTCTTTTTTGTCTATTTTTTATGTCTGCTTCTCTATGTATGGGGAACCTGGCATGCCAGTGACATTGGCAAAGAGTCCATTAAAAATCTTCTCAATGGCGAACTTAAGAAAATTTCTCTCATCGGAGTGGTTGTACTTGGTGTTGTGCTGCCTTTGATTTTTACCCTGATCATGTGGGGTGGGGATACCAATGGTTTTCTTATCTTTTTAAGACTTGCCTGTGTAATTGCAGGTGATCTTGCCATGAGATTTGTTATCATGAAAAGTGCAGTGTATACGCCATTGATTTAGATTAACAGGTAATGATAAAATTTTTTGTTTTATCATTGCCAGATCAATAGTTAAAAAAAGGTGCAGAAAAGAGTATTATATCTTTTCTGCACCTTTTATTATTTCTTAGTTCTAATTTATTTACAAAAATGTTATGATTTTTTAATATATACTATTCAATAAAAACCTTTAATAGATATGAGAACAATGGATATGACAAATTTTAAAGCAAATGGTTTGCCCCTTTTAATCGGCAGTCTTCCCATGGAAAGCCATGAAGAGGCAACAAAACTTGTTCTTGATCATACTCCAGATATTCCTTTATGGGTGCAACTGCCAGGGTTTAAAGAAGAAGGTATGATCAGTCAGTTTCTTCCGGGACTTCCGGGATTCAGCAATGATTCAGATAAAAACATTCTTGATACATCAAAACCTGAATTTGACAAAGAAGTTCTTGAATTTTTTGAAGAGTATCTGTCTTTATCTGAAACAGGTGCTGATATAGGCTCTTCACGATTTGCTCTATCAGGCTTACGGGCAAAAGGTTTTGTTGAATTTTTAAAGCAGATTGATGAACATGATTACTCTTTTAAAGCTCTCAAAGGTCAGGTTACAGGTCCAATTACTTTTGGAACAGCAGTAAAAGATGAGCAGGATAGAGATATTTTTTATAATGATCAACTGCGGGATGCCGCCATAAAAAAACTTGCCTTAAATGCCAGATGGCAGGCCTCTGAATTTTCAAAACGGGGTGCTATACCCATTATTTTCCTTGATGAGCCAGCTCTGGCAGGATTTGGCACTTCTGCCTATATTACCATCACCAAAGAAGATGTCACACAAAGTATGGATGAAATTGTCCAGGAAATTCATGTCCAGGATGGTCTTGCAGGAGTCCATGTCTGTGCAAACACTCAATGGGATATGCTCCTGGAATCAAATATTGATATTATAAGTTTTGATGCATTTTCCTATTTTGACAGATTTATTCTTTATCCTGAATTGATCAAAGCATATTTTGGTAAAGGGAAAATCCTTGCCTGGGGAATTGTTCCTACAGATAAAGCGCAAACCATAGCAGAGCAGACCACCAAAGGTCTTATTCAAATGCTCAATGACCAGATGGATGAATTATCTGATAAAACTAAAATCGATAAAAAAACTATTATTTCACAATCTTTTATCACGCCAAGCTGCGGAACCGGTTCCCTTGATCTTGATTCAGCAAAAAAGGTGTTGAGATTAACAAAAGAAGTATCTAAAGCATTCCGATTGAAATAAAGCTGCAGCAATATTTTTTACATCATAACATTTTTACTTTTTAGAATGGTTCCAGAGCTATTGATTCTCTTCTTTGGCTTCAGCTGCAAAATCCTTGGAACATCTTTCAAGATTTTCAAAATATTTGGGATAAGCTTTTTTCCCAGCATCAATAATTTTGTCCCAGGGCAAATCTGCAAAACTTCCATGATCTTTTATATATTCCATGTGTTTTTTGCCAGATTTATCCAGGGGATGTAATATAGAATCTTTTGTCCCATCAAACTCCAGAGGTCTGACATTGAAATTATCACAAAGTTCAAGATTAAATGCAGGAGTTGCTTTTACCCATTGATTATTGAGAAACAGCTCTGTAAAACCGTGGTAAAAAAAAGTATCTGTCCCCATTAACTCTTTGAGTTTTTTTGTGTTTAAATGATTTTTAACATCAGCAAATCCAAGCCGTGCAGGAATGTTCTGACTTCTTGCACAGGCGGCAAGAAGTACTGCTTTGGCCACACAATACCCATACCCCTTCTTTAAAATACTGCTTGCCTTCATATTCGCTTTTTCCGGCTTCATGCTGTATGGGTTGTACCTGATGCCATCTCGTACTGCATAATAGAGGCTTACGGCCTTTTCAAGTGGGTTGTTGCCTTTCGTTGTGTTCTTTTTGGCAAACTCAATTATTTTTGGATGATTACTTTCAATATAATATGTGTGGTCCAGATATTTTTCCATGCTTTAAACCTGATTCAATTTTCATTAATAATAAAGCTCTTTTGTATAGTATTTTATATAAAAGAACAAGCTATGATTTGGGGACGGTTATCAACAGGCTGTTACACAATTCCATTTTTCTCAACTTCTGCGTTTAAAGATAAATTTGAAAAAATTTGTATTATGTAACAATCTGTCGAACAAAAGTGTTTCATACTGCGAGACATAAATTGTCTCAGTGATCAATTTCCACCATAATGAATCTTTAGTCTCTTAGATATCTTGCTGGCTGGCATAATTTATGCTCATTAACATATATTTAAGCTCTTAAAATATAAAATAAAAGGTATATTATGGCAAAAGCATATGGAAGGAAAACAAAGAAAAAAGTGGGGGCAATACTTCACACAGCCTATGAAGATGCTGCCATGGAAATGTTGGCACAAATCCCGGACAAACAGCTTGTGGGTCATCTGTTTTCTTATTTTTATAATCAAGATGAATTAATAAAATTTCGCAGTGTTGTAGCAATGGGAAGGCTTGTAGTGAGAATAGAACAAAAAAATATTGAGAAGGCAAGAGATGTTCTTCGGAGGATAATGTGGAATCTTAATGATGAATCCGGTGGTATAGGGTGGGGCTCTCCTGAAGCCATGGGAGAAATACTCAATCAAAGCCCGAAGCTTGCCATGGAATTTAAATCCATACTATTTTCATATCTAAATTCCGAGGGTAATTTTATTGAGCATGAAATGCTTCAAAGAGGTGTCATATGGGGTGTTGGGACATATTTAAAATCAAACCCAAAAGATTTGGACAAAGAGACAAAGGGATTTTTATTCCAACATTTGCAGTCTTTAGATTCCATAAAAAGGATATATGCCTTAAGAGCCCTTCTGAATGCACACTGCTTTGACAATCACCCAATACCTGAGAGTATGATTATGGACAAGCAGGAGGTTGATATTTTTAAAAACTGGTGTTTTATTCAAACATCGGTTTCAAACATGGTTCAGCAGGCTACTACAAAGCGCTAATTTGTGAGCATATGTTTCTCTTCGAGCCTCAATTTTGGCACTGAAATAATAAAATATTACAATAATTTATTATTTGGCATGCTAATTGAAAGACAAGATTAAAAACAAGTTAGAAATTAAGAGTAAAAATTTAAAATCAGCCAAGTGTGTAAATTAAAGAGTTATTGACTTATGCTTGAAAAACAATGTGATATAAATATTTCTCAAACCATTGACCTTGCGCAAAAAATGATAAAACTTGCGCAGGCGGGGTATGAGCAGAGAGAAGATCCAGGATGCGGAGTTCTTTACGGGATTCTGCTGGATTCGGGATACAGACTTCTTAATATAGCACAAAAAGAGAAGCAGGCACATATTAATAAAGGCTGGTGGAACAAATCAATTAACAATTCAATTAACAAATCAATTAGTAAAAAGGAGAAAAACTTATGAAGACTTATGTTTGTTCAGTATGCGGTTATTCACACAATGGCGATGATGCCCCTGAAAAATGCCCTAATTGCGGTGCAGCACAAGAAAAATTTAATCTGCAGGAAGGTGATCTGGTATGGGCTGACAGCCATGTAATCGGTGTAGCAAAAGATGTTGATGCCGAAATCCTTCAGGGATTGAAAGACAATTTTGCAGGTGAATGTACAGAAGTTGGCATGTACATTGCCATGAGCCGTCAGGCAGATCGTGAGGGATACCCGGAAGTTGCTGAAGCATACAAAAGGATTGCTTATGAAGAAGCTGATCATGCCTCTAAATTTGCAGAACTGCTTGGTGAAGTACTTGAAGCAGATACAAAGGCAAATTTGGAAGCCAGAGTTATTGCAGAAAATGGTGCCTGTGCCGGCAAAAAACAGATTGCTGTAAAAGCAAAAGAGTTGGGCTATGATGCCATTCATGATACTGTACATGAGATGTGCAAAGACGAAGAGCGTCATGGCAGAGCATTTGAAGGCCTGTTAAATCGTTTCTTTAAATAATAGGAATTGATATTACCCTTGAAAACTCCTGTTGTTGATCTGGGATGCTGTAATCTTTGCGAGATCTGTATAGAACTTGCACCCCAGGCATTTCAGATCAATGATGCAGGTTTTGTTGAGGTTCTTAATCTTGACAATTATTTAGATGAAGAGATCCATGAAGCCATAAAAAACTGCCCCAAAGATTGTATTGTTTGGGAATAACTTTAAAAAAAGGAGGCAAGCATGTCAGAAGAAGCACAGAGATGTCCGGGAAATGAATTAAATAAGAGTCTGGGAACTATTGATATCAAGTGCTCTGCATGTGGCACTGTAAATGAAATCTTTAGTGATGAAGCTGATAAAGCCCACAAGTGTACAAAATGCGGCAAACTCTTGGAAATGCCAAAATAAATCTGCATCACCTGTAAACAATATGTAACCCAAAGGTTTAAAAAATTTTTGGGTTACATTTTATCTAATCTTTCTACCTTAGTTTTATAGACATCCTGTCAATTCACAATTTGATAATTAGTTAGCACCCATCCTTTTAAAAAAAATATTGCATTTGAGACATAAATGTGTCATTTACCTTATCGTATCAATTATGATCAATAGTTATTCTTATATTGGAATATTTTACAATGACTGATTTGACACAATCCGTATTTGAGAAAGAAAATCTTAATCTTGTTCTTGATAATTTAAAACTTGGCATTATTGCCCATACTCCCGATAGAAAAATCACTGTATTTAATAAAGAAGCTCAAAAGATTACAGGTTATTTAAAAGAAGAAGTTGTTGGAAAAGATTGCCATACGGTGTTTCAGACACCTTTTTGCGGGGGGAAATGCTCCTTTTGTGACAATAATACCCCGGATTTTTCCTGTGGTACAAAAGAGTATCCCGTTAATATAGTCACAAAAGATGGCTTGGATCGGCAGCTTGATATGACTCTGTCTGCAATTACGGGCAAGGATGATCAGTTTAAGGGTGTGATTGCCTCATTTAAAGATGTGACTGAAACTTTTAACCTCTCCTTAAGAGCTGAGAATCTTTCTAATTTTGCCGGCATCATCGGTAAAGATAAGGCCATGCAGGATATTTTCCGGCAGATCCGGGATGTTGCCCTGTACAATTATCCTGTAAATGTTACAGGTGATACTGGTACTGGAAAAGAGAGAGTAGCGTATGCTATCCATGATATCAGCTCCTATGGCAATGGTGCTTTTGTTCCAGTAAATTGTGGGGCCATTCCTGAAGGTATTGTGGAAAGTGAATTGTTTGGACATGTCAAAGGCGCTTTTTCAGGTGCTGTGAAAGAGAGAAAGGGAAGATTTGAACTGGCACATAAAGGAACTCTTTTCCTTGATGAAGTTGCTGAACTCCCTTTGAAAACCCAGGTAAAAATATTAAGGTTTTTGCAGGAAGGCTCCTTTGAAAAAGTCGGCGGTGAAAAAAAAGTATCTGTGGATGTAAGAATTATCAGCGCGACCAATAAAAATCTTAAGGATGAAGTCAATAAAGGCAGATTCAGGGAAGATCTCTATTATAGACTCAATGTAATTCCAATACATCTGCCCCCTTTGCAGCATCGTAAAAGTGATATCCCGCTTTTAGTAGCTCATTTTTTAAAAGAAGCAGAATCAGACAGTCCCAAGGCAGTACCCCAACTCGCCGATCAATCTCTTAATATCATGCTTGATTATCACTGGCCCGGCAATGTCAGAGAACTGAAAAATGTAATCCAGTTTTCCATAGTACGATCCCATGGTAAAAAAATACTGCCATCGGACCTGCCTCTGGAAATCACCCAGGGTAAAGATTTGAGTTCCCAAAATTTTGACACAGATTATATAAAAAGTATGATTCCTGCCAGGGAAAAGCTTAACATAGAATCTGTAAAGACTGCCATTGAAAAAACCGGTGGCAATAAATCCAAAGCAGCAAGACTGCTTGGAGTTGGACGTGCAACACTTTACAGATTCCTGGGGCAGAATGAGGAGATAAAACAATATATTGATCAATTTTAACAGACAGATATCTGTGGCGACTTCTTCAAAATTGTGGACACAAATTGATAAAAACTTGAAAACAGATGAATTCAGCCTGGCTTTATCGATTTGAGGGTTGCATCACAGGATAATGATAGGTTATTGTGGGCAATGGGGAAAAAACGGAGGACTGCTGTGAAAAATTTTTTTTATCTGAATCTCATCTTTATCTTATTTTTCTTTCAGCTTATGGCAGGATGCGTTCATCGTGATGCAGTCAATCATCAAAACATTGATAAAATAGTGGTCGGCCAGGATGAAGATGACCTTCGTACGCTGATGGGAAGTGCAGATTTCAGCTTGATGACCAAAGATGGGAAAAGGATTTATTTTTATGAAGTCAAACAAAAAAACAATCAGATCAGTTTATCAATGGATAATTGCATGCCGGTACTGATTGAAAATAATCGGGTTGTCAGTTTTGGATCTGATTTTTTAGAAAACTGGGATTTTGATATTATTTCTCACGTGGAGCAAGTCAATCAACAAAAAGAAAATCTTAAGAAAGAAGTTTTGCAACAGGAACTTGAGAAAAAAAAAGCTGAACTTGTAGCCCTGAAAATAAAGGAGCTTGAAGCTAAAGTTCGCCCGATCCCGTCTACCAACTATGAGTTAAACCTGAAATATTACCAGGAACTCTTATCACTTGCGCCTGATAATGAATGGTATCAAAAAAAAACTAATTATTATCAATTAAAAATGGATGCCCAAGAGCAAACCAATGAGATTACACAAGAAGATTTGGATGAGGAATTTTTATCCGATGACGCTGGTTTGAATGGCAAACAAATCAAGTCGAAAAACATACGTCTTTATAAAGGGAATAATAAAATTGAATTAGCCCTCAGAGAACTCTCAGGTGGTGATCTATATGTCTGGGTAAAAAATATCAGCTCAGAACCCATTGTGTTGGAAGCCGGAAACTACCATTTACTGGATCGAACCCGGAAGACGATCCAATGCAATCCCAGTATTGGTTTAATCAAGGAACTGCCCGCTGGTCAAATTGCGTTTGGGCATCTTAAATACAAAGGCTCAGAGGATGTCCAGTTGGGTGAAATTGTATTTGAACATCACCTGGCAGGGAAAATTATTCGCATCTTCCCTTAATTATCGCAGCTGCCAGCAGAGCAGGTTTTAATCGAAAATTAAAAATTAATTTAATAACAGGCTGTTGCTCTTTTCATCAAACCTGAACTCAATTATATCATCCGGATTAAAGTCTCCCTTAAGAATTGCCATGGACAGAGGATTCTCAATCTCCTGCTGAATAACACGTTTTAAAGGGCGTGCCCCAAAAGCTGGATCATATCCTCTGTTTGCCAGATGTTCCATTGCTCTTTCATCAAGGCGAATACTAATATTACGGGTTGTCAATCTTTGATTCAGCTTTTTAATCTGGATGTTGGCAATCTTCTTTATATTATCCATTGTTAAAGCATGGAAAGTAATGATTTCATCAATTCTGTTTAAAAATTCAGGCCTGAAAGTTTCTCTTAAAGCATTTGCAATGGAGTGCTGAATATCTGTCTCTTCCAGATCCTTGTTTTCACCCGCATTTTGTAAAAATCTCGACCCCACGTTGGATGTCATAATGATGATAGTATTTCTAAAATCCACTGTTCTGCCATGCCCGTCTGTCATTCTTCCATCATCAAGCACCTGCAGAAGAACATTAAATACATCCCTGTGGGCTTTTTCAATCTCATCAAACAGAATCACAGAGTAAGGGCGGCGCCTGACAGCTTCGGTTAAATACCCTCCTTCATCATATCCAACATATCCGGGAGGAGCGCCAATAAGCCGTGCAACAGAGTGTTTCTCCATATATTCAGACATATCCACTCTGATTATATTATCCTCACTGTCAAAAATGAACTGGGCAAGGGATTTTGCAAGCTCAGTTTTTCCCACTCCTGTGGGACCCATGAAGATAAAGGTTCCTATGGGACGGTCTTCGGGCTTCAGACCGGATCTTGCTCTTCTGACAGCATTGGATACAGCATCAATGGCTTTTTTCTGGCCTATCACTCTTTTTTTTATGTGATCTTCCATCTGTATCAGTTTTTCCTGCTCACCCTTGAGCATTTTTGATACTGGAATTCCTGTCCAGGCAGCAACCACCTCTGCAACATCTGAATCCTCCACATCTTCTTTCAGCATTCCTTTATCCTGCTGAAGATCACTGAGTTCCTGTTTTTTTTCCTTAAGTTCTTTTTGCAGTTTTTCCAAGGTTCCATATCTGATCTGGGCAACCTTTTCAAGATCTCCCCTACGTTCTGCCTGCTGGGCAAGGGTTTGGTTATTGTCAATATTCTCCCTTATACTGCTTATTTCATGGATCAATTGTTTTTCGCTGTCCCAGCGCAACTTTAATGGGTTAACCTCCTCTTTCATGGCTGCAATATCCATATCAAGTTTCTTAAGCCTCTCTTTTGAGGCTTTATCCTTCTCCTTAAGCAGTGCCTGCCTTTCAATCTGTGCCTGGGTAATTTTTCTTAAGATTTCATCAATAACCCTTGGCATGGAGTCAATCTCTATTCTAAGGCGCGATGCACACTCATCAATCAGATCCACTGCTTTATCGGGCAGAAACCTGTCTGCAATATATCGATTGGAAAGTGTTGCTGCAGCCACAATTGCAGAATCCTTGATTCTTATTCCATGGTGAACCTCATATTTTTCTTTAAGGCCCCTTAAAATGGAAATAGTATCCTCCACAGTGGGTTCCTTTGCAAACACCTGCTGGAAACGCCTTTCAAGGGCAGCATCCTTTTCAATATATTTACGGTATTCATTTAGAGTTGTTGCTCCAACACATCTTAAAGTGCCTCTGGCAAGGGCTGGTTTAAGCATATTGGATGCATCAACAGAGCCTTCAGCAGCTCCTGCGCCCACAACAGTATGCAGTTCATCAATAAAAAGAACAACTTCGCCCTGGGCAGCTTCCACCTCTTTTAATACAGCTTTGAGCCGCTCTTCAAATTCACCGCGGAACTTGGCACCGGCAATCAGTGCTCCCATATCAAGGGCAATGACACGCCTGTCCTTTAAAGTTTCAGAAACATCACCTTCCACAATTCTCTGGGCCAAACCTTCAACAATTGCAGTTTTACCTACACCTGGTTCACCTATAAGAACTGGATTGTTTTTACGTCTTCTTGAGAGAACCTGCACAATACGCCGTATCTCTTCATCCCGGCCAATAACAGGATCAAGCTTTCCCTCCCTTGCAAGGCTTGTTAAATCCCTCCCAAATTTTTCAAGGGCCTGATATTTCTCTTCAGGATTCTGATCTGTTACTTGCTGGTTTCCCCGGATATCCTTTAAAACAGAGAGAACAGCATCCCGTGTTACATCATTTTGTTTTAAAATATTTAACACGTCACCTTTTGAAGATGTCAGAGCAAGAAGGATATGTTCAAGACTCACATACTGGTCCTGCATTTTTTGACTTTCAGAAAAAGAGAGGTCTAAAATTTTTTTGGCCTCACGTGAAAGATAGATGTCTCCTGCTCCAGAGACTTTAACAAGTTTTTCAAGACCCGTCTGAAGATCTCTATTTAAAGCATGTATCTCAATACCGATTTTTCTGAATATGGAGATGACAATTCCTTGATCATCCTCAACCATGGCCTTTAAAAAATGAATTGGCTCAATGGCCTGGTTCCCATATTGTTGGGCCATATCATGGGCTGATTGCACAAGCTCTTGGGATTTGACAGTCAGTTTATCAAGCTTCATATAATTTTCCTTTCATTACTTTTTATTATTTAGAATATAAAGTAATGCAAAAATATAGAAGGTCAAGCCCTGTCCCAGTTTTGCTTAAATATTTTTTAATACCAGTTATTTCCAGCGCATCTGAATATTTGTCTTTAGCTTTCATTCAGCTTATGTGAAGTTGAAATTAAATAAGTGTCGGGTCTCCCGACCAAGGCGATTTAACCTTGAGCTTTAAATATACGGTTTATTTCTGCTTTATAAACCCAAGCCTTTTTTTGCCCTTAACAATCAAATAAAAGCCGATGGCAAATCCGATAAGGCACCAGATCAGATTCGCTGAAGATGTGTAGACTCCGGCCATAGAAAGAATGCAAACCATAATACCGCAAACCAGATAGATCATGACTTGATCCCTCCATTTTTTGTGAATTTATATTTTACTTTAAACAAATAATTATCCGGTTGCCCGCATATCTTAATAAAATATGGGCATATCTGACTATTAAAATAAAAAAACTGACACGGAATTCCATATCACCATCTTTAAAGCCTGTAAAGGTATTTCAACTTTGGTGAAAATATAATTGATTCTGAAAAGATCTGTCTGAATACTCTTGATTGGAGATTTAGCAAGTATCTTTGATTTTTACAATCTTGAAAAATTTATTGTTATTAAAAAAATAAGGGCTTGTTGAAACCAAGCTATCCAAAGATCGTAAGGCAGGCACCTGTCACGGCAACGGCAATACTCCTGTTTACCGTAATTTTTTCTTTTAAAAAAATAGCCGCAAGAATAAAAATAAATATGGTGGACATCTGGTTTAAAATCCCCGCCTGTGAGGCTGTGGTGTATTTCATTCCGGCCACCCAGAAAAGGAGCGCGATAAAATTCCCGCATACAGAAGCCGGCACCACCACCCATGCCCTGGAAAATTTGAGTTCATCAAGATACTGTTTTCTTTTCGGGTGAAAGGCAACAATTCCGATTAGAAAATCTTTTTTTTCTGTCTTGTTTTTTTTTATTCTT
>JAOZRI010000360.1 GCA_029940235.1 Desulfobacula sp.
ATTTTGGAAGACTGTTTGACAAGCTTGTCAACATAAGGCATCCAAGGCAGACCATTATTTATATGAAATATTAGGTAACTACCTTGATTTTTTCATACTTTGTTGCATGCTGGATAACCAGATCTACCATATGGCGTTTAGTTGGCCTGAATTTTCTACTTGTTTATCAGCTGATCTGTATAAAGAGATGAAGTAATGGTTATAATTTTGATAATACGCTGACGAATGGCTGTTTTATCTTTGGGATAGTGTCGAAACGCCATTAAAATCCCGGTTATTGATGCAATATAAGAGTGAGAATATATTCTTGCACTCTCTTTTTCCACTCCATGCCTTAATAAAAGCTGTTCAAAAAGATCAAAAAATATTTTAGTGATGGAATTAAATCTGCCCATGACAAGGTTTTGCTCATTATGTTGTAACATCAGGTAGGTTAACATCTGAAATGTTGATTCATTTTCAATGAGATGATCAATAAATTTTATACTGAATTCATCAATACTGGCAGGCTTATCCTTGAGCACCATTGCCTGGAACTCTTTGCTTACCGTGGCAATACTCTGGAGAAAAACCTCGTTAAACAACTCTTCCTGACTTGGAAAATATCGGTAAATAGTTGCCGGAGATATACCTGCTTCTTCGGCAACATCCCGCATCCCCACCTTAAAAAATGGTTTTTTTACAAAAAGGGCAAGGGCTGATTCAATCACAACCTGCTTTCTTGCCAGTTTCTCTTTTTTTTTGAGTTGTTCAAACCTGGATTTTACCACAACCAATACCGCCCTTTTATAGAATAGCTTTTACTTAAATATCTTAAACACCGCCTAATACCATTTTCATAAAGTAAACTTTGTTTTTTTTCTTATCATGCGTTTTGTATATTAACAAGATAAAATCACTTTTAACCTTAAAAAAGTGATTTTATACCAAGCTTTGTTGACGATGCAGTTGTTAATTGATATATAAAATCAACTTTAATATTACAAAATATTTATCATGGATTATAGTATAACTAACAGAGATCGATTTGATTTTGAGATTGGCTATTTAACCAGAAGCCCTTGTCTTAGCTGCGAAAAGAAATCACAACTCCCAAAATGTCATCATGACTGCCCAATACTGGATCAAATTCAGACAACCCTTGCAAGGGGGATCTCTTCCCAGGCTTCTGGTATAGAGAATTAAATACTTTTCACTCCATCTGTTTTCCAGGAGAACCCAAATGTCTTGCAAAAAAATACTGAAATTTAAAACAATTTACTAACCTTACCTGGTACAGGTCACCATAAAAATGATAAATACTTTAAAGGATACATTGAATCTGGATAAAACAGGGATTATCAGCCTTATCGGGGCAGGTGGAAAAACAAGCCTGATGTTTCAACTTGCAAAAGAACTTTCTCAATTTAAACACCGGGTGTTAACCACAACCACAACAAAAATATTTATGCCAAAGCCTTTACAGTCTCCTGATACCATTATTGAAAAAGATGTTGATGTACTCATTCAAAAGATAAAAATAAATTTAAAGGATTTCTCCCATTTTTCAGCAGGAAGAGAGTATGACCCCGTATCTAAAAAATTGATTGGTTTTAACCCCAATATTATTAATCAATTATGGCAAACCAGCCTTTTTGACTGGATTATTGTAGAAGCAGACGGAGCAAAACAAAGACCTCTCAAGGCAAGTGGACCAAATGAACCTGTTATCCCAAAAAACACCACCCATTTAATCCTTGTCACAGGGCTTGATGCTGTGGGGAAAACACTTGATGATAGCTCTGTTCACAGATCAAAAATATTTTCAGACAATACAGGAGTTAGCATGGGAGAATTCATCAATGAACAATCCATTGCAGCATCCATTAACTTTGAAATAAAAAAAGCTGAATCATTTTGCCACCCTTCTCTTAATTTTGTTCTTTTAAATAAAGCTGACACATTACACAGGAAAGCATCTGGTAAAAAGATTACAAAACTGTTAAAAAATAATAAAAAAATTGAAAAAATTATTACCATATCACTGAGAGATAAAGCTTTAATAAAGTATATTGAGTAAACCCTTACTTTAATAAAAGGGACACCTCAAAAAAGGAAAATTAAATTAGTGGCAGCACCTGATAAAAAAATTGGCGGGATAATACTTGCAGCAGGGTCAGCATCCCGAATGGGCGAGACAAAACAGCTTCTGCCTTTTAAAGACAAACCAATCCTTGATCATATTATACAAAATGCCATACAATCAAAATTTCATGAAATAATTGTTGTCCTTGGGCATGATGCCAATAAAATCAAACAGGCAATTGACTTTTCAGGGACAAAAACTGTCATGAATAATAACTACTTAAAAGGACAAAGTGCCTCTCTAATTAAAGGTCTTGAAAACATCTCACCTGTTTGTGATGCAGCCATGTTTCTTCTCGGAGACCAGCCCCTTGTTACCCCTTCTACCATCAATTCAATTATTAAGGCTTTTAGCACCTCCAATGCACCAATTACCATTCCCTATTATAATAATATTCGCGGCAACCCGGTCATCATTGCAAAATCACTGTTTCATGAATTAAAATTATTATCAGGTGATACAGGACCAAGAGTTCTTTTTAAAAAATTTGAAAAATCTATATTAAAGGTACCGGTTGCTGACAATACCATCTTTATTGATGTGGATACACAAGCTGATTATGTAAAGCTGACACAAGAGTATAAACAATTTAAAACAAATTCATAGTGATGAATCTTCCATCTTCTTGAATCTATCAAGAGCATGAATTTAATACTTTAGTAAAAAAATGTTGACTTTATTATATTGTACACAGTATACAATTTTCAGCTATTATAAAGATTTAATAATTTTATGCTTGACTTGAAAAATTTATTCTCATAAAGAGATTAGACACAGGGTCAAACCTTTGTAACTTAGAGGTCACATGTTCAACAAAAATATGTTGATATGCTCAACAGATTTTATAAA
>JAOZRI010000361.1 GCA_029940235.1 Desulfobacula sp.
TTGCAAGAAGAACAACAATCAGGATTACAGGGATGAAAAAGATGGGAAACCGGCGTTTTATGATACCGGTATCCACCTTGACCTCTGTTACGGTTGTCAAACCCTGTTTGAGGGCATAGAGATGGACTGCCCAGAAAATACTGACAAAATAGATGATAGCAGGTATGGCGGCAGCATAGATGACCTTTCCATAGCTGATACCAAGGATACCGGCCATCAAAAAGGCGGCCACTGCCATGATGGGCGGCATAATCTGTCCACCAGCAGATGCAGCGGATTCGATGGCGCCTGCTTGCTCGGGGCTGTATCCGGCCTTTTTCATGACCGGTATGGTGATGGGCCCGGTAAAGGCAACATTGGCCACTCCCGCACCCATGACCATTCCAATCAACCCGCTGGAGATAACAGCCGTTTGCGCAGGTCCACTCCTGAACCGTGTTCCCACCGCCTTTCCCAGTTCCATGAAAGACTCAGACACTCCCGTTGCCTGGAGCAGACCACCAAAGAGCACAAAAAAAATCATGTAGGTAGCGGACTGGTTTAGAAACATGCCATATACACCGTTGAAGGCGATGGATGCCCAGGAGATCACCTTGGCATAAGATATAGGGGTATGAAAGAACGGGGGCGGGAGGTAAGAACTCAAAAGGGCATAGGCCATTAGGAGAAGCCCTATAAATGGTATGACCCAGCCAAAGATGAATCGGCAGGCCTCGAAGACAACAATTACAAGAATCGTTCCAATGATAATATCCAGAGTGCTTGGAATACCTGCCCGCTCCGCAAGTTCCACATAATTAATTTGAACGTAGAGCACTCCTATCAAGGATAACACTATTAAGCCAAGGATATATGGCCACATTTTTGGTTTTTTCAAGAGTGTGGTCAGGAAAACCAGGAGCAGGGCAAAAGCGAGATGGGTGTTCTGATGCATAAGGGGATCCTGCATCAGCCATTGGCTATAAACAAGATGATAGAGCCCCATGACAAAGGCCATAGTACTAATGATCACAGATAAGCTTTTTGACCAGTTTTTTGACCAGTTTTTTGACCAGCTTTTTGTTTTAACCATGAGCAATTCCTTTAATCCAGAGTGCCTGAGGGGATGAAGCCCTTTTCCAGAAGGTATTTCAAGGCACCGGGATGGTATCGCTTAGCACTCCAGTTGTTCATGGTGAATGATTCAGGTTTAAAAGCCTTCCCGGCGGCGAAGTACTTCTCGACTTTTTTGGCGTTTTCAGCCAATACTTTTACAATCTGGTAGGCAATATCCTCATCCATGTCATTCCAGACATAGGCTGCATTTGCCTGGGTCATGCTGCCGGTATCAGTGGCCGGATATCCAGGTTTGATGGCGTTGGCTTTTATAGGTCTCCAGATCAGAGGTGAATTGGGATTTCTCGCCTTTTCGAATTCTTCTTTACCGATGCCAAGGAAAAAGACATTTTTCCTCGCAGCCAGAATGAGCTCGTTTGTGGGAGATACCTTTACCTTATCCTCACTCATGTACATTCCTCCGGCAACGAGTACATCTACGGTGCCATCCAGCAAGGCGTCCTTATGTATACCCATGGGCATGTAAACCAGCTTTACCTTGTCCTTGAGCCCCCATACCTTATGAAGGATGAATTGTGCATCTTTGGCCAAACCATGCTGCCTTGGAGGTAAACCAATTTTTTTGCCGACAAGATCCTTTCCGCTCTTGATTTTAGAATCCAGGGTCATAAAGCTCGGGCACACATTATACATGGTAAACAGGAGTTTCCAGTCGTTGACAGAGCCGGTTTTACCGAACGGCCCCTTGCCGATTCGAGCCAGATTCAGGACTGCACTTATACCATGTGCAATGTGGGTCTTTCTCATTTTCGGTGACATGCTGGACATGGTTCTCATCATATCAACACCACCCATGGTTTCAACAACAGAGCTTCGCAGCCAAGGATGGTTTTTCTTTATGATATCTGACAGTGAGCTGGCAAAATTATAGGCATCAGAACCAACTGGGGCCGCTAAAAATGTGAGTGATACTTTTTCGTGTTTTTTCTTTGCAAGGGCTTCAGATGGCAGTATATGAGCCATGCTCAACACAAAACCAGATAGCACTATGCCGATAAGTGAACTTTTCAAGATATTGTCCATTGCCATTGTTCTTCTCCTCTTTTGGTTTTAGGGGCCCTCGCGCGAGTCTTTTGTTTTTGTTTCTATTAATGACTCGTCCGAGAACCATGAAGGCGCCATACATCCTATGCCTAACGATGTGTAGCAGATTTGTGTAACACGCTATTTTTACAATTACCTGCCTATCCCTGGCTCGACTTCTTTGTCCAACTTATGTACCAACAGATCCCCGCCTTTGTTTTTTCTATAAATATGGAATTATTTCACCAGGGTTTTCAATTAAATTATTAGTGTTTATATGAAAGTAATCTACTACCCTGACCACATTACTTTCATGCTTCGTTGTGAAATGAATTTCATGGGTGTTAGTGGTAATCAACTCTTTCAGAAGATAATGAACCCTAATGAACTCTAATGAACTCTAATGAACTCTAATGAATGGAAAAATAAGCCAGGGCTAGAGATTGCCAATGGGAAGATTAGCGGGCCGGGTGGAACAGCTGAGCTTCTGGGGATTAATCCAAGTACACTTAGAAAGAAGATGGACAAGCTGGGAATTACATTTAGACGGTAATATAAAGAAGAGAAAATGATTTCCAATTCAGGTTGTGACTGTAAATCCCGGGTGACATAAGATTGTAAAAATTGATTTGTTTCTTTTTGGTTTATCCCGTTTTCAATATTAGCAGTATGGTGATCGTCAGAGCAATTACCATACTGCTAAATGTTTTGCATATTAAAATTTGTAGGTTAGATAAAATCGGTAGTCGTCAAAATCTAATAAACTGTCCTCAGCATCACCATTCGCGTGGGCATAGCGAAGTCTGAGATCCCAGTTATTTAAAGGCCCG
>JAOZRI010000051.1 GCA_029940235.1 Desulfobacula sp.
ATTTTAATAATGCATTCTGTGCCTGGGGATTCATTTTGTCTGCATTTAAAATCAACACCATTCTAAATCTGGCTTCGTTGGGTCTCGATGAAATTGACAATCCCATTTTACGGATTTGGGCAATGGAGATGATTTTTTTATCTTTTTCAAGATCAATGGTTAGAATATCAGGGTGACTTTTAGCATCTATTTTGCGGCATGATCTGCAGGTATTGCAGGCAGTGTCATTTTTTTTCAAACAGTTGCACCCTTTTGCAAGGAACAGTGCTGCCTTTTTTCTTTGGCTGTTTTCATTGCCATAAAAAAGAAGGGCATTGGGAATTTTTTGTGTCTGAATGATATGTGTTAATTCAAGAAAGGCCTGGGTTTGATACCGCCTCTGGTCAGAATCAGGCATGATTTTCAATCAGGCGTTATTAATAATCAACCCGTTCCTTTAAATCTTTGCCGCATTTAAAAAAGGGAAGTTTTTTGGGTGGAATGGTGACTTTTTGACCTGTTTTTGGATTGCGGCCTGTATAACTTTTATACTCTTTTATATGAAAACTGCAAAAGCCTCTTATTTCAACTCTTTCGCCGTTTGCAAATGACTCTGAAAGGGAATCAAAAAATATTTTTACAACCTCGGCAGCTTCAGATTTTGTCAGCCTGGTTTTCTCTTTTAATGTTGATATCAGTTCAAGCTTGTTCATATTTCCTCATAAAATATTTTGCAAAGGGTTATCATTATTTAATACTATTTTTTTTTAATGGTTTTAATTACAATTCAATAAAAAGTCAAGGACTTATAGATATATTTTTAAATTATTAATGCTTAATTTTTAATGATGGTTTATACAATTTTGAAAATAAAATTTTTCACAATTAAAAATTTACGACTAAAAATTCAATATTCATAGGTATAGATCAGAAATTTTTTCAACATTCTCTTCTGAAACCTCAACTCCTGCATATTGTCCTAAGATATCTATTTTAATAATGACCCGTCCCTGGCCTTTATATCTTGTAAACTCTCCTTTTGCTCCTGCCATGGGGCCTTTTACTATCATCACAAAATCTCCTTTTTTCATGCGGATATTTGTCCCGGTGATAATATCCATATTTGCATTTGTCAGAATTTTTAACGATTCGATTTGTGATGGAGGTACTGGTACCGGATCTGCCTTGTTTCCAAGCAGCCTTACAGCCCCAACAGTTTTCAGAATATTGAGCTGGTTAGCTGGTTCAAGGTTTGACTGTACAAAAATATACCCAGGAAAAAGCGGAACTTCTATCATTAAATTCCTGTCTTTCCTGCTGCTTTTTTTTTTTGTTTTGGGTAAAAAAGCTTCAATTTTCTTTTTAACGATACTATTGAATACTGTCTGCTCAAAATTGCTTCTTGTCAAAAGAGCAAACCAGTTTAATTTTTTTATCATTTAGTGCCAAATTCTCCAAGTCCGTGAAGATTAATCAGAAAAGCAAGACTCTGTTCGTCCGGGGATTGAGAAAAATAGAGATTCAATGTCCAGCATGATTTTTCCAGTGTCAACCCTGTTTTAGTTTCCACATTTTTCTCATCCATCAGATTTTTTTCAATGGAACAATAGCCGCTCAATTCATCTGTCAAAAAGAGATTAACCCTTGAATACAAGGATTCTGAATCATCCCTTGAATATCGATATTCTGTTGTTAAAGAGTCTCCTCTATTGTCCTTGAGTGTATTGCCAAAATTAAAAGTGTTAAAATGGTTATCATAGGGTGACCAGGAAAGGTCCATATCAAGAAAGAAAAAACTGCATGGCTTTAATTCAGTTTCAAGGAATATGTCAGAAAACGGCCTTGATTCACGGTCTCTCTCTTTTCTTATATCCCAGGTTTGATAAAGTTTGATCCAGGCAAAATCACTATAGGTTAATATCTCTTTTCCTTTGGAAGAGATACTTGATTTTCTTGAAGTAAAATTATTGATAATAGACCAGGTGATCTCATTTTTCGGGGCAATTCTATCAAGGTCATCAAAGGATGGCAGGTCATCCTGGGTTATAAACGGAGTGAATTCATATTCAAGTTTTGGGAGGATTTCATGTTTGATCTTATCAGCAAAATTATTATTCAGGCTAAAGATTTTATTGATTTTTGTGGAAAGTTCTGCACCAATGTCATACATTTGCCTTGTTCTAAAGCTGTCTGAATTTCCACTGTTATCTGTAAAATCATCGGCATACCAGAGAGTTTCCCTTACACCGACATAGGGTTCAAAATTAAAGGCTTTACCAAGTTTCAAGGGCAGGTAAATTTTGGGATATATATCTGCGCGCTGCCCTGTTACAAGTGTGTCAGTTGTCTCTTGTCTGTAAAAGGATCGATATTCAGAATCAAGGGAGTAGTAGAATTTTGAAAGGCCGATCTGCTGTTTGGAAGCACTAAACTCAATGGCTGGCAGTGTCTGTAACGTTGTATCATCAGTATTCTGCCGCCGGGCACGAATATTATCATACCACAATACATCAGCATTAAAGGTGTAATTAGACCACGATTTGTTGATGTTAAGCCAGTTCTTTCTGGTGTAATCATCATATTCATCTAAACTTCGGCCAAACTCTTTTTCAAAATACGTTTCTGTCTGCTTATACCCTGTAAATCCATCTTTAAATTCAAGCAGATAATCTTCATCACTGACCACATCAAGATCAAGCTTGGCTGTAAAGCCTTTGGGGAGTTTTTGATTGTGTTTCATTCTGAACCAGAATCTATCGGAATTTGTTCGCTGGGGTGTGGACTCAAAACTATAATCTTCTGTTTCAATTGTCCCGTCATCTTGTTTCTGATCTTTTAGTGCATCAAAATAGATGGCGCCCTTTGTTTTGTTATCCATGATATATCGAAATTCAGAGCCAAGTTTTATTCCCCTGTCTGACATATAATCAGCATAAATAGTTGCATCAGAATTTTTTGAAATTGCAATAAAAAGAGGCTGTTCAAATTCAAAGCCCTTTCTGTCCGATGAAGAGATTTTTGGAATTAGAAGACCAGTTTGACGTTCGGTCTTAGCAGGAAACATAAGATAGGGGCTGTAGAGTACGGGAAGTTTTTTTGCCCATAAAACAGTGTTGCTTGCACTGCCAAATCCTTCAATGGTAACTTTTATATTGTCTCCTGTAATTTTCCAGTCAGGAGACTGGCCAGTACATGATGTTATGGAACCTTTTTGAGCGCTGTAGGTTGATTCCCCTGTCTTTTTAATATTTTCACCGGTAAGATAAAAATTATTCTCTTCTATGAAAATTATTCCTTTATCTATAACACCTGTCTTGGTTGCAAGATTTAAAGTCATGGCGTTGCAGGAGATAGAATCATGTCCTGAAATCAAAATCACATTACCCTGGGCAACAGCATCCTTGGTTTTATTTGAAAATTCAATATAGTCAGCTTCCAGCCGGGTCTGCCCCCCAGTGATAACTACATTGTCTCTGGCAATATAGATGTCTCTTTTTTGATCAAAGGTCACTGTCATTGCAGAAATATGCCAGGGGATCTCCTTTGGATTCTCTCGAACACTGTTTGCCTTTGCAATGGAGACAAACATGGCAGGAGAGATTAAAATATAAAAAAAAGAGAATATTACAAAAACCTGGCAAAATTTTTGCTGTAACAAATTAGACATGTTTACTTTCGGGTATTATTAAAATTGTGCATCAATTAAAAATTGATTGTATAAAGCCATTTTACACCTTAAAAGTCAAGTTCTTATCTGTATTATCTGGATATTTGCCTCTTTGCAGACACAAACCCTTTTAATGAAAACGATGGCAAATATGAAGTTTTGACAAATTATATTGTCACCGCCATCTTTTTTTGGTAATCACTGAATATTATTTATGAATAAGGTATTTATATAAAATGTAAATTCAAATGTTGCTTTGACTTACATCGGATGTGTGTCTGCCTGGATAGGAGTTATGGCAGGTATCAGGTGTTTGAAAAATTTATTATGGTACAGCGAGTAGATAAAATATGACGTTTTCAATTATTGATTCCATAGGCAATACCCCCATTGTTGAAATCAGGAGATTAAATCCAGTAAAAGGGGTGAGGATTCTTGCCAAACTTGAATATATGAATCCGGGTGGTTCTGTGAAAGACAGAGCCGCCCTCTATATGATTGAAGAGGCAGAAAAAACAGGGGAGTTGACCAAGGATAAAATTGTTATTGAGGCCACCAGCGGTAATACCGGCATTGGACTTGCCATGATTTGTGCAGTAAAAGGGTATAAGCTTGCCCTTACAATGGCTGAAAATGCAAGTGAAGAGAGAATAAATATTTTAAGGGCAAGGGGTGCCCAGATTATTCTAACCCCGAAACGTCTTGGTTCTGACGGAGCCATTGAAGAGGCTTACAGGCTTGCAAGGGAAAATCCTGACAAATATTTTATAACTGATCAATATAATAACCAAGCAAACTGGAAAGCTCACTATGATACCACTGCCACTGAAATTATTGACCAGACCAATGGTGAAATTACAAGTGTTGTTGCAACAATTGGGACAAGCGGTACCCTCATGGGGCTTTCAAGACGTTTAAAGGAGTATAATAAAGATATTCAGATTGTATGTGCCGAACCCTATCTCGGGCATAAAATTCAGGGTTTGAAAAATATGAAGGAATCGTATACTCCTGAGATCATGGAAAAAAATCGCCTTGATGATAAAATTAATATTGATGATGATACAGCCTTTGCCATGGCACGAAAGCTTGCAAAACAAGAGGGGCTCTTTGTGGGTATGAGCAGTGGGGCAGCCATGGCTGCTGCCATTGAATATGCTCGAAAAATAGGAAACAGCAGGGTTAAGAATGTCTGTATTGTGGTTATTTTCCCTGACAGCGGGGAACGTTATCTTTCAACAACTCTTTTTGCAGTACAAAAACATATTGCCCTCTCTTTATATAATACTTTTTCAAAATCCAAAACACAGTTTGAACCCTTTGAAAAAGAGAAAGTATCTATTTATACCTGTGGTCCCACTGTCCATAAAAAACTTAATATCGGGCAGTTTCGAAGATATGCTTTTACCGATTTACTTATAAGATATTTTGAATACCATAATATTGGTGTAAATCATGTGGTTAATATCACTGATTATGATGATAAAACTCTGCAGGGCTCACTCAATGCCGGTATGGACCACTCCAGGTTTACAAAAAAATATTTTGAAATTTTTAAGCAAGACCTTGAGAAATTAAATATCCGCATGGCAGATGCATATCCAAAGGTATCTGAACATTTTGAGGAGATGATTGATCTTGCAAGACAATTGCAATCAAAGCAGCATGCCTATGAAAAACTGCATTCTCTCTATTTTGATATTTCAAGCCTTCCTGAGTATGGCAGATTATCCAGGATTAACCTTGATAAGATAAAAATTGGAGCAACCGTTGATCTGGATGAGTATGAAAAGAAAAATCCAAAGGATTTTACACTCTTAAAAAGGGTTCGGCTTTCAGAACTAAAAAGGGGAATTGGTATTAAAACCCAATGGGGCAATGTCCGCCCGTCTCTTCATTTGCAGTGTGCAGCCATAGCAATGGATTATCTTGGGGATAATTTTGATATCCATACCGGTTCAAGGGAGCTTATATTTCCACACCATGAAAACGAGATTGCCATTGCAAAAGCAGCAAAAGGGGCAGGATTTGCAAAGCTATGGCTCCATTGCGATCCTGTGCAATATGATGGATCTTTAAAAGCTGATGATATTCAAGAGCTCACCCTTGAAAGTCTTGTCGAGCAGGGTTATAAACTTAAAACTCTTCGGTTCTGGCTGATTTCAAATCACTATAGAAAAACTTTGATATTAACAAGGCAAAGTTTGAAACAGGCCCAATATACCCTGGACAAAATTAATCAATGTATTAACACATTGGGTGTCATTAAGAGCGGGAAAATGTTTAAGGAAATAGATCAACTGATTTATGACATTAAAAATGATTTTATTAAATCCATGGAAGATGATTTAAAAATATCCGGGGTGATTTCTCTATTGCTGTCAAATATAAAAAATATAAACATTCTGATAAATCAAAATTTAATCAATCCTGAAAATGCTGCAAAATTGATTGATTGCTTTAAGGGTATTGACAGAGTGTTAAAGGTTTTTGATTTTGATCAAAAAGATCAATATACTGTAGAAATTAAAGAACTTATAAAACAGCGGGAATCCGCAAGAGAGCAAAGAAACTTTGAACTGGCTGATAAAATTCGTGATCAAATAATAAGCCTTGGCTTTGATATCCATGATAAAAAGGTAATTTTATGACTTCTAAATATCTGTTTTTCCCCTTTACCCATATAACAGAGAGTGATTTACAGACTCTTTTAACTTTTTTCCCTAAATTTGATTGTTTATCAATTTGCAGGGATTCTAAAAGCAAGAATTTTAATAATAATAAAAAACTCAATCAATTGTTTGAAAAAGGAAAAATTATTCCGCATTTTTTATCTTCCCAGGCTATTGATTCAATGGAAGAAAAATTTGAACAATATCTGGAGTGGGTAAAGATACATAAGGGTAATGAGCATAATCTGAAATTGCTTTTAAAAGAGAATCCCTATTTTACCAATGATTCAGATGTAACAGCCATTAAATCACAGATTAAGGGAAAGACAAAAGAGCAGCAAGGCTTCATTGCAGATGCTTTAAAATTGCAGAAAAATTTACTGTTTTTAAAGATGGCTCAACTGTATGATGAGCAAAATGAGGGTATTGATCTTGAATTTAAGAATATAAATAGAATTGATGATGAGATTGTTTCTAATTTGCGTGGTCTGGAAAATTTAGAAGAGCAGACACAACACAATCAACAAACAGATAATAATGATTCAAGCACCATGATGATCAAAGAACGGATAAATGCATGGTTCATGTGTATGAATGCAATGAAGATATTGGAGTACAGTGACACAAAAGTTTTGTTTATTACAACAAGTCAAGAAATTTTTTATTATTTTGAATCTAATCGCAAAGATGTTGTAAATATTCTTGACATTGATAATATAAAAGTGCATGAAAACAGATGTGAAAAACAAGTCAAATGGCAAGGTCAGTTTGAAAATTATTTAATGGCTGCCATAAACGAAAATGGCAACCACAAAATTAAACTACCTGAAGTGCATGACAGATGTTCAAAAAGAGGGCAAATTAAAGTTTGCAATTTTTTTATGAGTGATATAAATCACAATTTTAATGTACCAGATAAACATATATCTGTCTGTTTAATTAAATTAAAGTGATAAAAAACTTGATTTTAATTAAGCAAATGTTATAAAAGCGTTTTTTATACAGATTATATTTAATAATTAGCTGTAAAATAGAATAATTTTTAATTTTTAAGGAGGCTGTTAAAATGGCATTTAATCCAGTTGTTGATCAAGAAAAATGTGTAGGTTGCGAAGAGTGTGTTGACGTATGTCCAGTGGAAGTTTTTGAAATGGAAGATGACAAATCTGTTCCAGTTAATGCAGAAGAGTGTATGGGCTGCGAAAGCTGCGTAGAAGTTTGTGAAGAAGACGCTATTGTTATTGAAGAAGATTAAAGCGTTTTTTTAAAGAATATTAAAAATGCCGGGTAGTATCTTTTGCCCGGCATTTTTAATTTTTTTCAAGATCCTAAAGTCTTATCAATTCCATGAAACAAGTCCAAAATTCAATTCCAGAAAACTGCATATGTGTTGTGGGCATCCCCTTTGATAAGAATTCTTCTTTTTTAAAAGGCGCTGCCCTGGCGCCCGCACAAATCATAAAAAGTTATTTTTCAGATTCATCCAATCTCTGGTCGGAAAAAGGCTGTAACCTTGAAGCAATAGAGCATTTATACGATTATGGAGATCTTGGTTTTAAAATCGGTGAAGATGAGTTTAATACCTTAACCAATTTTGTTGAAAAGGTGGTTGATCAAAATTGTCACTTAATTTGTCTTGGGGGCGATCATTCTGTTACTTACCCTGTGATAAAAGCCCATGCAAAAAAATATAACAAGCTTAATATCCTGCATTTTGATGCCCATCCTGATCTCTATGACACTCTTGACGGCAATATCCATTCCCATGCCACCCCCTTTGCAAGAATAATGGAAAAAAAGCTGGCAGCCAGGCTTGTCCAGGCAGGTATTAGAACCATGAATGGTCATCAGTTAGAACAGGCTGAAAAATTCAGTGTTGAAGTGCATGAAATGAAAGATATTCTAAACTGGCCCCATGAATTTCAATTTGATGGCCCTGTTTACCTCTCACTTGATTTAGACTGCCTTGATCCAGCTTTTGCTCCGGGTGTCTCCCACCATGAACCAGGCGGAATGACCACTCGCCAGGTCATTGATATTATCCATACATTTAAAGGGCAGCTCATTGGTGCTGATATTGTAGAATATAACCCTGACAGGGATATAAATTCGATGACATCCATGGTTGCTGCAAAATTTTTAAAGGAAATTATTGCAAGGATATATGAAGATACAAATTAACTTCCTATGGTTTGCTAAAAGGCGTGGCAACAAAATTTGTATTTTGCAATAATCTGCTTTATAATTCAAAACCTTAGTGACAGGCAGCTCAAACCCCCGTCAAGTTTTCTAAATTCCGAGACATCAACTTCAATGATTGTATAACCTGCATTTTTAATCATTGCACTTGTTTTACTAAATCCCTGAGGCACCAGAACTTTGTCGTTTATCCATACAGAGTTGGCAGCATAGGATTCATCTGAATCAACCTTCAGGATATTAAAATTTTTTAGTTCGTCTTTAGTTAAAAATTCACCAAAAGCCAGCAGATTATTATTTTCAAGATATGAAATCCCTGTTTTTAAATGCAGAACTTTTTCAAGTGTTATGGTTGATGATGTAAAATTATATTTTTTTAAGATATTGTTGAGCTGTAAAGCACCTTCCATGTTGGTACGATCAGACAATCCTGCATAATAGTGGTTTTTTACCATCATAATATCCCCGGCATCAAGTGTTCCAGTTCCTTGAATATGTTCAACCGGCATGTCAAGTTTTTTAACAGCCTTATGCACACTGATGATTTCATCTTTTCTTGAATCAGCTCCGGGATTTGTGATAATGGCACAGCCTGGTGTCACAAGACAGGTGTCTTCAATAAAGGTGGAATCTGGAAAATTTTCATCAGGATCAAGTACAGTTACTTTTAATCCGCATGATTCCAATGCTTTGATATAATTCTTATGCTGTTTTAAGGCAAGATCATAATCTGGATGTCCAAGATTTGCTGTGGTTATTCCTTTGACCATGTTTTTACATGGTGTTTTTACAATGGCATCAGTAAACAAAATTAAATCTCCTTTTTTATAAAATCGGCAGCATTGCTAAGGTAAACCCCTGCAATGACAAGTATTGCTCCAACAATCAAAGATATTGTCAAAGGCTCTTTTAAAATTAAAAATGAAAGAATAATGGCACTTATGGGGACAAAATTTATAAAAACTCCAGCCTGCATGGGACCAATCTGTTTAATACCGGCATAATACCATGAAAATCCTAAAGCTGTACCAAAAAAACCAAGATAAAACAGGCTTGTCCATTCAACAAAATTATAAGAGAGCATATTGGAAAAAACACCTCTATAAAGGGCAGGGAAAAATAGCAGTATGGTTCCTGCAATTGATGAATAGCAGACAGATACAATGGGGGATAAATCATTCATGGCTTTTTTTCCAAGGATGGAGTAGATAACCCAGCTTGCAACGCAGCCAAATATCAGAAGCTCTCCTTTTTCAAGTTTTAAATTTAGTATATCGAGAATATTCCCATTTGATATAACAATTAACGCCCCTGCAACCGATAGAGACAATCCTACTATTTTATTTTTATTTAATGACTCTTTAAAAAATAGAGCAGAGCAAAGAGTGATAAAAATAGGATTTGTGGCAATAATCAGTGAGGCCTGGTTTGCCTGGATATATTTCAGTCCTGAGAAAAAAAACAGATTGTAAAAAACAATTCCGCTCAAACCTAATAAAAATATAATAAATATTGTATCAGGTTTGAGTTTTGGAAGGTGGCCTTCAATTTTAATGGTTAAAAAAACAAGGCATAAAGAGGCAATGAAAAATCTTAAAAAAGCAGCAGAATATGGATCAACATTCTGGGATAACAGTTTGCCTGCTATAAAGGTTCCGCCCCAGAAAAAAGCCGTGAATAGAAGTTTTATATAGATCAAAGAGCTTACTTCACACCTGCTTTTGAGCGCAGTTCTTTAAATAAAACTTGGGTTAACTGTCCTGGTTTTTTATCGGCAATATTCTTAGAGTCAATGGTGATAATTGGTAATACTTCAGTGACAGTACCAGATAAAAACACCTCATCAGCATCATATAGCTGCTCAAGAGTAAAAAAGCTCTCTTCAAAGGCAATTTTTTTATCCATGCATACCTCAAGTATGACTTTCCGGGTGATGCCGGGCAGAATTTTATTGGTCAGAGGGTGTGTTAAAACCTTATTATTTTTTATTATGAACACGTTGGAGCTTGTAGCTTCCCTTACAATATTCTCTTTTGATATGAAAATCGTATCATAGGCGCCTTGATCCACGGCTTTTTGTTTGCTGAGACAATTGGGTAAAAGCTGGACAGTTTTAATATCACACCTGTCCCATCTGTAATCTTCCATGGTAATAGCACTGGCACCCTTGTTTGCATGATGGTGTGTGTCTGGTAATGACTTGGCTGTCATAATAATTTGCACTGGTTCCTGGTTTGAAAAGCCATGGTTTCGCGGAGCTACAGCCCTTGAGATCTGGATATAAATACCGGCTCTTTTAATCATAGATGCTTTAAACAGATCTGAAATCCCAGATTTAATCATCTGCATGGATATTGATGGATATGAAAGTTCCTTCAGGGATCGTTCCAGTCTTGCAATGTGGTCATCCATAAAAAAGAGTTTTCCATTATGGCTTGCAATGTATTCATACACTGCGTCACCAAACTGGTAACCTCGATCCTCAATGGGGACAAAGGCTTCTTCAATTGGCATTATTTTTCCATTTAAATATGCAAGTTCCGGCATTTTTTTCTCCTGTTTTATTTAAGTTATTATTTTTGGCAGTATCCATACCCTGTACTGAGCTTTTCAAAGCATTCGTAATGTACACCCATATTGTTTAAAATCCAAGAGCTTTACATGGAATTTTACCAATAATTTTACCTATATTTTTTACATGGAAAGCTCAACTGCT
>JAOZRI010000052.1:0-1794 GCA_029940235.1 Desulfobacula sp.
TGAAAAATCCAGGTGGGAATGAAATTTTCATGGATTCCGATGCAGGTACTGTCAGAATCTTTGCCACAGGTCATAATTCAGAAATGGTACTTGGAAAAAGCTTTTGGTTGACAACTGATAGCGATTTTAAGAAAACTATTCGCAAAGATAGTTATGATAGAGTACATGCAAATTCCGTCAAGGAAACAATGGGACACACCAAAGAGTATTTTTTCGGTACTAAACAATCTTATGCAGTGGCACTTAGTGAAGATTTTTATGCAGGGATTAAATTCAGCCAAATGACAG
Organism: Desulfobacula sp.; assembly: GCA_029940235.1. GTDB lineage: Bacteria > Desulfobacterota > Desulfobacteria > Desulfobacterales > Desulfobacteraceae > Desulfobacula. The sequence continues at coordinate 289 of JAOZRI010000052.1, forward strand.
GTGCTGAAATTAAATTAAACAAAGCCTGGGTAAAAACACTGGCAGAAGGTCAGATAAAATATGAGTCAAAACATCAAATAATCCTCGTTGGCGGTAAAGGCCAAAATGCATGGCTGAAATTAACAGGAGACAGTGCTTATCTGACATCAGGAGGCCCAGGGGCTTCGCATGGACTGGTCGAAATAAATGGTAATGGTATTAGAATTGATTCAGATGGTAAAATCATTATAGATGCAAAAGAAATTGTATTAAAAGCAGATAAAAAAATAACCATAGACTCCCCAAAAACAAGGATACCAAAAGGATCATTTGAACGCCCAGATCAGGATAACAGCAAGTAAGAGAGAATCATACAGATGGAAATAATAAATGATACACTATTTCAATTTGCCTTAATACCGGGCAGGATTGGCTTTCCTGGGCATTCACTTACTTTGATTGTTAAGGCAACATATGATCTAAAGCATGGTCAGCCTGTTACCATATCTGAAGAACAGCTGTTTCCCACCGGAGATGAGTATTATTCAGATGATGAAGAGATGACAGGAAGCATTCGTTACTCTTCAGATTTTGCCTATTTTAAACCAAATGCAGATCTTCTGCTTGTGGGAAAATGCTGCTCTCCAAAGGAGACATCCTCGGTATCAAGACAGGTTACTTTTAAGGTTGGTGATCTATCTAAAAGCCTTCTTGTACTTGGGAACCGCCATAGAAAATTCGGGTTTACAGGATTTAAACCCAGCAATCCAGAACCTTTTGAAGAGATACAGATATGTTATGAAAAAAGTTATGGGGGGAAAGGAGTTAAAAAAAACCCTGTGGGGACAGGGAAAAAAAAACTCACTTTAAAATCTGGAAAAACTATCCATCCCCTTCCCAATATCATAACCCAGGGCGAAACTCTTTTTACTGTCTTTAACAATCATGATCCAGCAGGATTTGGTCCCATCAAACCTGAATGGGTACAAAGGCAATCAAAGCAGGGTACTTATAAGAGAAAATATTTAAAAGAGAGTTGGCCATGGTTTCCAGCAGATTTTAAGTGGGAATACTATAATGCTGCCCCGGAAGATCAACAGGTTCAAGGATATCTCAAGGGTGATGAAAATATCTTTATTGAAAACATGCATCCTGTACATGAAGAGTATAATACTCAACTGCCTGGAGTGAATATCCGATGCTTTCTTAATGAATCCAAAACTGATAATAAAATAGTGAATCCTTTACGTGAAGTCACAATGAACATGGACACTCTCTGGGTTGATATGGAAGAGGAAAAACTGATTCTTGTCTGGCGTGGTGTTACCACAATTTTGTCCGACGAATATGAAGAGATCAAACATGCCTATATTGTAAAAGAGCCCCTTGATCAAAACAAGCTTTCCCAAAATCATTACAGTGGGCTTTTTCAACAGAGGATCAGACAACTCCTGGAAGATGAGCCCGATACAGTAGAACCTGCTGATGATGAAGTCAAAAACAGTGACATTGAAATTGAGGGTGACA
>JAOZRI010000052.1:1894-11223 GCA_029940235.1 Desulfobacula sp.
GTGACATTGAAATTGAGGGTGACAAAGAACTTGAAGCTGCAAAAAAAAATATGGCAGCAGCTTTAAAAAAGGCTGGCATTGATAAGGATAATCTACCCCCTCCTGATGAAAAAGCAAAGGAGAGAGAAGCATTTATTCTGAAATCTTTTGGTATTGATGATAATGTGGAGAATGAACCAGAACTGACCCGTGAATCTTTAATCAAAAGATTGTCTCAAGGAGAATCATTTAAAGGTGTTGATTTAACAGGACTGGATTTATCAGGCCTTGATTTAAGCCATGCTGATTTTCAAGCAGCATTATTGAAAGGAGTATCTTTTGCTCAATCTGATTTAACCAAAGCCATATTGAGTCAGGCAGATTTATCCCAGTGCAATCTCACGGGAGCATGCTTAAATGAGGCTGTTTTAAATGATGCAGATTTTACCGATGCAATTCTCACAGATTCTGATTTAACAAAAGCTACCATTTTATATACTGTTTTTGAAAATGCAAAATTTAATAATGCTGTGCTCAACGAAATCAACGGGCCACACTCCTGTTTTTCAGAGGCCGATCTAACAGGAGCCACAATAAATAACAGTTTTCTTTGTAATTCTGATTTTTCCAATGCACTGCTTCATGATGCCAATTTCCAGGGATCAAATCTTATGGATGCATCGTTTGAAGGAGCTATTGGTGCCAATATTAATATGAACGAAACAGATCTAACCCAGGTTAGAGCTTCGGGCGGATGTGATTTTCCTAAAGGTGTGTTTACTAAAGTTAAAGCTGCAGAGTCAATATGGGAGAATGCAAACCTTAGGGGCAGTGATTTTTCATTTGCACAGATGGAAGGAGCAAATTTCAATTCAGCAGACCTGACGCTTGCATCGCTTAATGCAGCAGATTTAAAATTTTCAAAATTTGTAAAGGCTGATCTTAATAATGCTAAGATGCAGGCAGCAGATGTATTTATGGGCAGTTTTGAAAAAGCTGATCTGACCAATACTGATCTTAGCGGATCTAATTTATATGGTGTTGAATTTTTAGATTCAACCATTGAACAGACAAAATTTGAATTTGCAAATTTAACAATGACAAAATTAGCAGACTATAAACAAGATTAACCATGAAATCACAACTAACAAAAGACGAGATATTAAACCTTATTCAATCGGGAAAACCTGTTGAAAACACCATTATTTCAAATATGGATTTAAATGGTGCAAGCTTAAACAAAGCCATTTTTAATTCAGTCTGCTTTAATGATGTTAACATGGGTGAAATAACCTGTTATGATGCAGTGTTTGATAATGCAATTTTTAATCGTGTAACAATAAATAATGCTGATTTAAATAATTGTGATCTCTGTCATGCAATATTTATCAATTGTGATTGCAGCAACACACTTTTCCACCATTCAAACCTGTCAAACACAATGTTTTTTACTGAAAACACACCTGTGTTTAATCATGATGATGCAGATCTGAAATTAGATGAAAACCAATTTGATCCACTTACTTTCGAAGCATTTGAAAAAATGAATATTACTGGTTTTAATAGAGGTAAAGCACTATTAAAATCCACAGATTTCAGCAACTCAGACCTTACAGACTCACAATTCAAAGAGGTTAACCTGTGTGATACAATTTTTATGAAAACAAAATTAAATGATGCCCAATTTGAAAACAGCCAATTAAATAGAGCAAATTTTAATCTGTCTCAACTCAAATATACATCCTTTCAAAATTCTGATATTTCAGATGCCCTGTTTGATTCTGCTGATATGGAAGGAACTTTTTTTTCTAAAGTTAAAATGGAAAATAGTGATTTTAAAAAGGCAGTGATCAAAAAGATCACATTTAAAGAGATAGATTTAAATAGGATTTCAGACTCCCTGCCTGAAAATCTTGCAAACTCAAGATTTCAGAATTGTAACATGACTGGAATGGATTTTTCAAAGCTTAACTTAAGTGGAGCAGAATTTAGCAATACAAACCTTGAGGGTGTTTTATTTAAAGAGGCAAAACTTCAAGAAGCAAAATTTAACAATTCAATCATGGATGAAATTGATTTTTCCAATGTTGATTTGACAAATGCTGACTTTACAGATGCCTCACTAATTAAAGCAACATTTGAAAATAGTGACTTAACAGATAGTGATTTTTCAGGGGCAGCACTTGAAAAGTCTAATTTTACCATGGCTGTTTTAAATGGAACCATCCTTTCGGGTGCTGATTTAACAGATGCTGATTTTACAGATGCAAAAATAGAGCAGAGTGATTTTAGTGATTGTAAAACAGAGAATATGAATTTAACAGGTGTTATCCTGCAATCAACGGATTTTGACAATGTTAACTTTACAACCACACACATTAAGAAGACAAGTTTTATACTGTGCAGTTTAAAAGATACCAACTTCTCTAACATGGATCTTTCCAAATGTAATTTCACAGATTCTGATTTTTCAGGAGCTGATATAAAAAAAACAAATCTTAGCAATACAATCTGCAAACAGACATGTTTTGGAAACAGTGATTTGTCAGGAAGCTCGATTACATATTCGGATTGCAGAACTGCAGATTTTACAAAAGCCAAACTCATAGGTGTTGATTTTTCAAACTCTGATTTAAGATCTGCCTGCTTTGTAAATACAATTGCTTCAGAATCAAATTTCCACAGGGCTCAAATGGATCGTGTTGAATTTAATCATGCTGACTGCAGAAGTTCTCTTTTTCATCATGCACAATTAGCCTATTGTGATTTTTCCCATGCAATGCTTCAAGATGCTGATTTTTACAAAGCAGATTTAAAACAGGCAATACTGCATAGAATTAATGACAAAAAAACACGATGGCGAGGTTCAAAAAGAGTTTTAACTGAGTATACAGACAAAGAGCTTGCCGTGGCTGAGGATTTCAAACCTCCTCAATATAAAAAATAGTTATCCGTTGTCAGTGTTCAGTTCACAGCAACAGAGCATACTGATAACTGATAATGTTTTTTTATCTGCACAACTATAGTATAAGTTAAAGAATAACCAAAACAGGAGACAAAACTATGCTTTCAATTGCTTCAAAACTTTCTAAAAAAGATGCTCAAAAATATATTGGCCCGGCTGAAGTGTTAAAAATTGATAAAAAGGAAGGTTTGGTTCTGCTTGAAATTAAAAAAGATAATACAACAACAGAGATCTGGGCAAAAAGTGCCCTTGCCTACCAGGCACAATTTTTCCCGGGACAATCAGTATTAGCAATTGGTGATAAAATAAACGGCATGTATATTACAGGCCTGCTTGATCTGAATAGAGATGAAATAAAAACAACAACAATTTTTACAATGGAAAACGGAATTTATGGATTAATTAATCAAAAAAATGAGGATCAAACATTCCAGCTTATGTCTAACTCGGGAAAATTAATATTTGCCTATGATTCAAAAACCCAAAAAAGCACCATAAACATTCATTCGGGTGACCTTGATTTTGTAACACCTCAAGGAGAAATTAATTTTAAATCTGCAGAAGATATCAATTTTACAAGTGAGCAGTCCGTAAATATGAAAAGTGGATCTGGTATTAATTTATCGACAGATAACTCTTCAGGAACCATGGTATCAAATATTAAAATAAATCAACGAGGTATGAAATTTACTACTCCTGATCTCAGCGTACTTACCCGAAAAGGTAACCTGATAATTCAAGATTTAAAGTATAGAGGAAAAAAGATTTCAACCACAGTTGATTCAGTTCTTTTAATTGCAAAAAGAACTGAAACCATTGCAAAACAGATTATTGAAAAAGCAAAAACCGTCTATAAACAGATCGAGGGATTGCGTGATATCAAAGCCGGTCGATTGAAAACATTAGTCAAAACAACACTGCATGTAAAATCCCAAAAAGCATATCATAGGGCTGAAAAAAGCTATAAAATCAATGCAGACAAGATAGATCTTGGATAAGGAGTATACAATATGGTAGCAATTTTTCCTGGTTCAACAATGGCAGGAGGAACATGTCTCGGAGCACCTGATGTATGCCTTACACCTGCACCTCCCGCACCAAGTCCTGTACCTGTCCCCTACCCTAATACCGGCATGCTTAATCAGGCTAAAAAAACATCAACCAAAGTGAAATTTGCAGGGAAAAAAGTTGTTACTGTAAAATCTGAAATCTCCCGTTCCATGGGGGATGAAGCTGGTGTAAACAAAGGTGTTATGTCCGGAATGAATATGGGAAAAGTGATATTTAAAAAAGGAAGCTCAAAAGTGAAAATAGAGGGACAAAATTGTGTCCATCTTACATCTATAACCGGGCACAACGGGGCCAATGCCAATATGCCGGCAGGAGCACAGATTGCGCCGAGTCAAACCAAAGTTATTATTTCACCATAACCATATCATGGATATAGCCGCATATTTTTTTTCATATTATGTGACAATGGGGCAAAAGGGGACGTTATTAAAAGGTCTCAGGAATTAATCTGGGCAAGAACAACAGTTATATTATCTTTACCCAGTGACTCTTTTGCGTTTTCAACAAGAATTTCAACATTTTGATTGTCATCTAAAGAAGAGTTTAACACCTCTTCTATTTGAGATATCTCAATTATATCGGTAAGTCCATCTGAGCATAAAAGGAATCTGTCACCCGTTAAAATTTTACCCTTTAGTATATCCAGTAACGGGTTCTCCTCTATTCCAACAGCTCTTACAATAATATTTTTAAAAGAATGCTTTTTTGCCTCTTCTGGAGTGATCAAGCCCTGGCTTATCTGTTCCTGCACAAGTGAATGATCAATGGTAAGTTGTTTTAGACTTCCATTGCGCAGGCGAAATGTTCTTGAGTCACCCATGTGCCCAAGCACATATGAATTATCAAAAAAAAGGACTAATTCAGCAGTACATCCCATACCTGAACACTCCTGATGTTCCCTTGCATGGTTCAAAATATTTGAATTTGCCGTTAAAAATATTTCTTTTATCAGCCCGGGTGCTTCACTCTCCAGTGGATCCACAATGGTTTCAAAATAATCTGATACAGTCTGGGCAAATATTTTACTGGCAATTCCGCCTGCCCTTGACCCTCCAATACCATCGGCAACAAGACAGAAATGTTTTTCCTGATTTAATAAAAAGATATCCTCATTTTGTTTGCGCACCCGCCCTTGATCTGTTCTACCAAAAAACAATATCTCTCTCATAAGTTATCCCAAATAATAATCATTAATAATAAATTGAGGCCTTTGAATAAATTAATTGTCTGATTGATCCTTGCCAGGTCGTATATTACAATTCATAAAATCGGCAAGGTCAGTTTCATTGTATCTCATTTTAAAATTATGTTTTATCTTTACTAAATCATCGTGCAGTTCTTTGGCATTCTGATAACGCCTGGTTTTATCTTTTTCCAGACATTTCTCTAAAACCGATTTTAACTCTTGTGGCACATCAGGCCGTTCCAAAGTTATATCAGGTATTTCCATGACAGGTATCGTTCTTATTGCCTCAAGTTCATTTTCAAATTTATAAAGCTTTTTCCCCGCAAGGATTTCATAAAAAATTATTCCCAATGCATAGATGTCAGCCTGGTGATCGACATCTTTTCCCAATGCCTGTTCAGGGGAGAGATAGGATAGTTTTCCCTTGATAACTCCTACCTGTGTAAAGCTTGGCTCAGATTTGGCTTTTGAAATTCCATAATCACTGATTTTTACTTCACCCCTGTAAGAGATGAGCATATTCTGAGGGTTGACATCTCTGTGTACAATATATAAAGGCTTCCCTGTTTTATCATCAACTTTAGAGTGGGAGTAATAAAGTCCCAAACTTATTTTTTGTATTATATATATTGAGAGATCAACGGGCAGTCCCTTCTGTTCAATGACCATGATTTCATGGAGGTTTTTCCCGTCAATATACTCCATGGCAATGAATCTTGTATCCAATGCTTCAATCAAATCAAATATCTGCACAATATTTGGATGCTGAAGTTTTGCCGCCAGACGAGCTTCCCGGATAAACATATCTAAAAAATCCTGATTCTGCGCAAGATGGGGCCAAATCTTTTTAATGATTACTACTCTTTTAAAACCATGCTCCCTGATATACTCAGCAAGATACAGCTCAGCCATTCCTCCCTGGGCAATTTTTTTCTTTAAAAAATATGGGCCAACTTTTTGAAGGTTTTCAAGCTCTGCGAGATTTTTTGAGATTTTATTCTTTATAGCTTTATTTGTAAAAAAAAGTGCTATGATGAACAAAATAGTTGTCAGCACTACCAGAATAATAAAGCCCATATTATATGCTGAAATAGTTTTTTCAAGTTTTGCTGAATTCAATCCAAAAAGAATTTTTCCAATTTTTATCTTTGAAAAAAATATTGGCAGACAAAATGTGGTAATCTCTTTATTTCCCATGTAATCAACAATATTGACTTCAACATCATCAAAAACACCAATTATCTTCTTTTCAATCAAATTATTAAGTTTACTGTTTACAGCATCGGGATTACTATGCACAATAACATTTTGATTGTGATCAAGTATTGTTGAAAAAACAGGCTTAATTTTTTTTTCAAGTTCACCTATGGCAACATTTAATGATAAGATATCATTTTCAAGCAGAGGAGATCTGATTTTATCTTTCATGTTTAAAGCAGTTTCAATACCTGCTTGTAAAAAATCATTTTGTGCCTTATCTTCAGCAGTATTAAAATAGATAGACCCTGCAATGTTTATCACCAACCAGATCACTGACCCAATTATAATTGATTTTTTATTTCTTTTAATAAAACTGTTCTGTAATAACCTGCCTGTAATGGCATGGTAGGTGCTCGTGGTTTTATCTTTGGCCCATGACACAGTTGATGTTTGTTTGTCATTAAATGGCATATATTTTCTCCTGCAAATTTAAAATAATAACATAATGATAGAATTTTTAACTTGCAATCCTATTTATAATTTCAGTGCATTGAAAAATTATTCTTCTCTTCAGCCAGTTTAATTCCCCTATTTTTGAAATATCTTTAATGTATAAACTTTTTTTGTTTTCCAAAGATGACATTAGAATAGGTTGTTTTACCAAATCAATATCTGAAAAATTATTATTTGAAAACTTATTTGTGGTACCACACAAAGGACAGTTAATATTAGAGTAATCAGCTTGGATATTAACGATACTAATATTTTCCTGATATTTTTTCCCAAATTTACCTAAAAAAAAGAAAATTTTTCTTCTCATGGCATACACAAAATAGAGGGACACAGGTAAAAGTGTAAAAAAAGCAAACCAGAAAAACCATCTCTTAAGAACAAGTACACTATTATTATCTGTTAAAGAGATAAAAACTTCTCCTATTTTAGTCCCTGAAAAAGTTATATCAGTTGAAAAATGAATTGTTGAATTATTATTGATATTTGAAATCTTCCAGAAAAATACACCATCCTTTTTTTTAGATTTTTTCTGATTTAACAGTAAAAACTGATCTTGATCAGTAAATGCAATGGTTTTGTTTTTGTGATCAATGATTGATGCATAGATAACTTGAGGTTGCTTAGATACTCTTGCAAGCAGTTGACTTAAAAGTTCACTGTTTTTTTCTAGTAGTGGTAACCCTGCCTCACTGGCAATATTCTTAGAAAAAGTGATACCTTTTTGGGTAAGTTTTGTCTTTTTACTATTTTCAATATAACTTACAATTAGATAACCCACAGAACAGCTCACAAACCATATTGCAAGACACCAGATCAATTTATATTTATAAGTTTTACCAGAAAAGAATTTGATTCCCAGCATAATACAGATCTCTCCTTTTGATTATAAACAGTATCAGGTCACAATGTAGATAGACCATAAGATTTTTTATAAATAATGGTTACTATAATTTATCCTATATTCCGTACATTAACAGATGAAAATAATCAACCAATAATATCAATTAAAACATTTTTCCATTTAAAAATTGTTATTTTAGGCTGCTCTCCTTAACTGTAATATGATTGCTGTTCTGTTGGGCAGATAAAGACTTAATAAATTTTGTTTGCCAGATTTTACTGGATCGTGGATGGTAAAATGGGTCTGATTGTTTTTTAGTCTGCCCTGCCCGCCAAATTTGGTATCATCTGAGTTGAGAACCATCTTGTATTCGCCTGGAAAAGCATCAAACATATAATCAGAGAAAGATTTTTCAGAATGAAAATTAAAAATAAATATTAAATTTTTTCTTTCAAAAGCTATAACTTTGTCATCTTCATGGAGATGCAGAAGGTTTACATTGGGTGAGGAAAAGAGATCTTGTACTTTTACAAAATTAATCATTTTTTTATCAAACTCAAAAAGACAGGAAAAATACAAATCTTTATCATATTTCAGTGACCACTGCCGTCTTGCATAGTGATAGGAGAAACTATTTTTCTCGGAAGGAAAATCCACCCACTCAGGGTGTCCAAACTCATTGCCCATGAAATTGAGATAACCTGAGCCTGCTGTGGCAATGGTAATAAGGCGAATCATTTTATGCAATGCCACCCCCCTGAAGGTTTTACTGTTTTGATTTCCTTTTTGCATGCTGTTATAGATATCTTCTCCCATCAAACGCATCATAATGGTCTGATCACCAACAAGGGCCTGGTCATGGGATTCAGCATAGGAGATAGTTTTTTCCTCTTCTCTTTTTGTTGTAAGTTCGTACCACAACTTACCTAAAGGCCATAGTTCATCTGGAAACTCTTTGAGTAATCTGATCCAGAAATCGGCAATTCCCATGGCATATCTGTAATTAAAGCCTGTACCTCCTTTTAAAATGGGAGCTGCAAGTCCTGGATATCCACTGACATCTTCGGCTATTGTAATAAAATCAGGCTTTATTTCATGGACAAGAGTGTTTGCAAGATATAAAAAAGATAAAGCATCTGTATCTACATTATCTGTGTAATAATCCCCATAACCTGTAAATGCCCTTCCCAGGCCATGATCTTTAAAAATCATACTGGTGATGCCGTCAAACCTGAAACCATCTATTTTAAACTCTTCTATCCAGTATTTTAAATTAGACAATAAAAAGTTTAAAATCTCATGTTTTCCATAATCAAAGCATCTTGAATCCCACTGTTTATGATAACCTTTTGTACCTTTGTGAAAAAACTGATAATACGTTCCGTCAAATTTTGAAAGGCCTTCCACTTCATTGATTACCGCATGGGAGTGAATAATATCCATAAATACAGAGATACCGGCTTTATGGGCTGCATCAATAAGGCTTTTGAGCTCTTCGGGTGTTCCAAATCGTGATGAGGGTGCAAAAAAATTGGCAACATGATAACCAAAAGACCCATAATAGGGGTGTTCCT
>JAOZRI010000362.1 GCA_029940235.1 Desulfobacula sp.
GCAGGTATAATTGTCTATGATATCATATTTTGCATCTGCAATATCAATTTTTGTCTCACAGTCATGGTGGGCATTCATCTGCTCTGTGTTGTTTATAATGATTTTGCCTTCCTCTCCATTGCCTGCAATATTTGTTGCTGCCACAGGCAGTTCCAGTTTAAGATCAGGCTCCACCGAGGTTGAAAGCACAAGATTATATCCAAATATTTTTTGTTTCTTTCCATTTTTGGGATTACGTCTCACACCAATCTTTGCATCTGTGTCTTTGGGGATTTTGGGACATTTGAGAATAACATCACCCGATTCAAGATTAATCTCAGTCATATTTGAACGTATGGTATCAATAAACAGATCGTGTTTATCGAGTTCTTTGGCTACATTAAAAAGCATGGCGGTTTGATTTTGCTCTATGGTTGGCTTTTCATCAACATGTCCAAGTTTAAGACAGAGCACCTCAAATTTGGGGTTCTTTTTATATTGTTTATTTTCAGGCACATACGGGCACTCACACTTTATCATGAAGGCTTTGTCAAGGTTGATTTTATTAAAATTATTCAGCCGATACATGATCTGTTTTTTTACCCGGGCGACAACATTGTGGACAGCAACACATGAGCATTTATCAGAAAACCAGGTGCAGCCTTTATATCTTGCTCTTGTCTCGAATAAGGTGCCATCATGAGCAATAATATTGAATGTAATCATCTCAAGCTTGTAACCTGAAGGTCAGAAGCTAAAAAACACCCACAAGAATATGAAAAATTTTATTATAAAGCCTGCTGCCAAGCCTGGCCTTAAAGTTGGAAAATGTACCTTTGGTTGGAATGTTTTCTTCAATGATACCTGCATAAGTGCGATATGCACGTCCTCGATCCTTGTCACGCAATACTTCAAGGAATTTATCCATGTTTTTATATTGGTCAATATATCTGAACAGCTCAAGAAGAAAAACCGAGACAGGATCATAAGGAGGCGGACCTTTAATGCTGTAACAGTGTGCGACAAGAGACCTGACAAAGGAAAAATTAATTAGAGAAGTGATCATTTTTGTAAATCCGCCCTGGATATCACCATTGTGCAGTATTTTTACAAAACGTTCTTTAAACATGTAATTTGAACGAAGAGCATCACGAGGAAAAGGTTCATAATTGGTTATTGGAAGTTTAACATTAATTGTATTGAGTTTTTTACTGACATTGCTGATATTAAATTTATCAAACGGTGTCATTCCTCAACAGCCTTTTAAAATGTTTATTAAGAGGATAAAGGTAAATATCCTTGATATTGCCATGCTTCAAATGCTTATGTCCTTTTTTAGATGTACCTTTTGTTTCTCCAACCTTAATCCAGTTAGATGCTTGATAGCACGTTCCCTTAAACCTATTTTGTTCCACGAACGTCTCCAGCATATACAGAGGATAGTTGTAAACCTTAAGCCAGTCAGAGGAAATTCTTCTTATATTCATGGCCATAACCTTGGAAGCCAGACATTTCACTGACACCCATGGCATCACAAGGAAGCGAGTATTATTCATAACAAAATGAAGATTTTTATTTTTAACAAGCTTGGTCCAGCCTATAAATTCTTCCCTGGATTGAACAGCCCATGCAGCAGACCCCCATCCAATACAGGCAACAGGAGTGTCTCCTGCAAAAGCCATGTACTTGAGATGATTGCCAACAATTTGGACATATCCAAGGTAATGATACTGATCTATAAGACTGTCATAAAGTGGTTCCAGTTTGGTATGCCTAACCATCTTGACTTTTACAGATTCCAGCTCAGTAACCTTACAGGATACAGGAGTGGTATTAACTTTAATTTTTGTGACAATTTTTCTTTTATTACGAGGTGTAAATTTTGGAGGAGGGTAGTCAAGCTGACCTTTTCGATACAAGGTCAACAGAATTTCCCTGCATGCCATGTCTTTAAGCCGGCCACTAGGCTGAACCCAGTTCCACTTTTGGCAAAGTATTCTTGAAATATGGGTTCTGCCTTTCTCCCAATGTTCATGGACAACAGCTTGAATAAACTTCAAATCTCTGGAAGTAATTTTTCTATTTCTTATAATAAAAGGTTCCATAAATGATTGTATATCAGAAAAAGAATTTTGACGCCAGCTTTTTTTAAAAAAAGATAAAAAAAGATTTTTACAGGCAAATATAAGAAGATTTTAGAAAAAAATAATGGATGTTATAGTTATAAAAAGTAAGGAATTTTGGGTTGAACAGAAAAAACATGGGTTGAAAACACTTGATTTTATGCTATTCTTCCAGTACTAAATACCCTCAAAGACCCTCAATTATTAGATGAAAGATGTAAATCAAATTATATTGCTATTCCTGAAGATGAGCACTGTTGCTATTTGTTGAGAGGTATACGTCCAAGGGATTTAGATGGATGTGAAAAAATAGAATAATTTTCAATAAGCTGAGATATAATATGGAAATAAAATATTCAAGAATTACGGTTTCGTATAACATAAAAAAAGAACAGGTAATAACAGAACTTCACAACCGCTGGAACGATTCCGACAGTGAAGTAGTCAAACGGATGAACAGCTTTTCTGAAAAATCTCCTGAAATCTTAAAGCCGATTCTGGAGGGTTCAAAATGAGTGAAAAGCGGTTGACCATAAGAAACAGTACAGCGGAATTTTTGATTTTCACATCACAGGCCAATGCTGACGGTATAGAAGTAAGGGTAGAAGATGAAAATGTATGGCTTACCCAGAAACTGATTGCAAAATTGTTTGACGTTCAGATAGCTACTGTTAACGAGCATCTTAAAAATATTTTAACTTCCGGTGAGCTTGAAGAAAATTCAGTTATAAGGAAATTCCTAATAACTGCCTCTGATGGGAAAAATTACAAAACAAAACATTATAATTTAGAAACAATTATAGCCCTTGGGTATAGAATAAACTCTGAAAAGGCCACTAATTTCAGAAGATGGGCAACAA
>JAOZRI010000363.1 GCA_029940235.1 Desulfobacula sp.
GCATTTTTATACTCAAGTTTTGCCTTTACAAAATCTTTCTGCTCAAAAAGCTGATTTCCCTTATTTAGAAATGCCTGTTTTTTATCCTCTGGACTGGAACACCCTAAGGCCAGCATAAATAATGCAGATATAAAAATAAAAACCAGTGTCCTGCAAAAAATTAATTTCATCTATTACTCCTTTATATAACCGCCATGTGGCAGATCTGATTATCTACCACACAACAAACCATGAAAACCAACAATGTTTTTAATTATGAATTTCATATAAAATTTTCAGCCAATAAAGCCCCTTAAAACCAGAATTCCTAAAATACCAAGCATGGATTTTGCCAGGACTCCAGACTCTTTTCTTAACTCTCCAATTATAACATCATGACAGAAAAACATGATTAAAATTTTGGCAAGAATCATACCAATATGGACTTGTGTAAACTGCATTGAAGGAATATTTGGAAATACCAGAACCACAATAAACACAAGAACATCCATGGCGGAAATCTTAAACCCTTTCTGCCTTTTTGTCAGATTCATTGTCAAGAGAACAAACATTACAAGGCAGATAAAAGTCATATCATTCACGTGTGACCAGAATCCTGACATCCATGGTGATGGATCATTGTGTGTCATATAAATCAATAAAGGCACAACAAGATAGGTTGAAAACCTTAAAACATTTTCCTTATACTTGAAAAAATCAAAATAATAACTTCCGGCAATAAGAAGAAAAAGCCCCGCTGCAACACCTGAGAAAAACAGAGGTATCTGTTTTGGAATCATTACCTGAAAAGCTAACAGCAGCGGGAATCCATACCTTAAGCATCCAAAACAGACCCTGATAAAAATATTTTTCTCTTTTAAAACTTTAAGAGGGCTTTTAACCTTTGTATGCAAATATCCCTCTCTGTTAAACTCCCAACTGTTTATCCTGGCAAAAAAAACAGATAAAAGAATGATGCAAGACAATATTGAAAAGCCCAGAATATGAACCCAGTCTGAATAAAACCTATATTTTAAAGCCAGAATAATAAAACATGCCTGGATAATATAAATTATAAACACAGCTTCGGTGTGAAAAAAACCAAAGCGTAAAAGCCTGTGATGGAAATGATTCTTATCAGCAGAGAATGGAGAACGTTTTTTAATAATCCTCTCCACCATGACAGTCAGGGTATCAAGAATGGGAAAACCTATGATGGGAAGGGCAAGGATTCTGCTGTATGGAGTATTATCCTGGGTTAAAACAATGGCAAATACAATGGATAAAAATCCCAGCATCTGACTTCCTGCATCCCCCATGAATAGAATCGCAGGATATGTATTAAATCGTAAAAACCCCAGAATCCCACCTACAATTGCCATGGACATCAGAGCAATCTGCATGTTACCGCACCTGTATGCAAGAAATGCAATCAATATAAAACTTAACATGGAGATACCGCCTGCAAGACCATCAAGACCATCGGCAAGATTAATTGCATTGGTAACTCCAAGAATCACCAGCAAAGTAAGAGGAATTGAACAAAACCATGGCAGCATGCAATCTTCGGGCAATAAAGAGCCAAGGCAGGTAATTTTTACACCACCCATAAAAATTACAATTAAAGCTGCTGCAATTTGTGGAATAATCTTCTGTTTTGCATTTAATGGCCTTATATCATCAACTACTCCAAAAACAATAATTACTAAGGTACCAAGAAGCACAGAGCTAACAAAAGCATCCTTTGTCACCCATATGAGCAGAGGAATAAAAATACCAATTGCCATGGATATCCCACCGGTTTTGGGCATGGGTGTAACATGCACCTTTCTTATATCAGGAACATCCACAATATGCATCCTGAACGCCAGCCGCTTGAACACCGGTACAAGAGCAATGGTTAAAAACAGAGAAAGAATAAAAATTGTAAATAGATTCATATTAAGGGGAACTTTAATCGACCACCCAGGTTTTTCCAAAATTTAATGCCATTATTTCAATTAAATTACTTGGTCCTTCAATAACATTTACTACAGCCATGGCAATATCATGGCCGTCAACATCACTGTCTCCATAATAATCACCTGGTCTGGTATCACACTCATCTCCCATATCATCTAAATCCCAGTCAAGCTGATCAGGATTAGATGTTCCAGGGCAGTTATCACTAATATCTTCAATCCCGTCATCATCTATATCATTATTTGCAACAGACGGGTTAAAAGCAGGATCACCCTGATAGTTAAGACCGAACTGCACCCATCTGTGAGAATTGTTTGTGTCGCATCTATTGGCAAGTACGGCTTTATGCTGATAAAAAATATTGCCAAGCGTGTCAGAATCAGGGTTGTTGAGCAACTTACTATAAAACTCATAGGCATAATTCATGGAAGTACCGCCTTTTGAGAGATTGCTTGCACCATTATCTGGAGAGCCCCAGCCATAACGACTGCTGCCAAAATATGCCAGGGCTCCGCCGTAAAGATTAGGGTTACGCAGGAATGCTTCGCTAAGGCTTGGGTCTGTAGATCCGTCAAACTGTCCTGTTAAACATGCCATGGTATATACGATTGTTGTCATTTCAGTTAATGCTGAAGCATCACTGTGATTAAAATATTGATAATGTTCAAGTGCCCACGCTGTTTTACTGCCATGGGTGGCAAAAAAAACATTCTGCCATCCCTGGTTGAGTTGTTGTGAAACCTGTGATCGATGCAGCCCATAATCTCCGGGAACAGAATCATCCCAGGAAGTCAATGTATCGAAAAAATAAGATAGATCAGCCTGCATATAGCCTTGAATTCCATCCCGATACATCCTGCGGCTCCACATCTCTGCATCACTCACAGGAGAGTGGTCAGTAAAAGCACTATATCCATCATCTAAAGAATCAGATGGCCGGTGTGAACCTGTATAATAGTTCCATAATTTTTCTCCAAGCATAATAAATTTTTCTTTGAATGCATTGGTGGGAGGA
>JAOZRI010000364.1 GCA_029940235.1 Desulfobacula sp.
TAATTAAAAGCATGAAATAGAGAACAATATGAAACCTAAAAATCTTCAACAGCGCATTATAATTTTTGTCCTGATTCCAGTATTTTTTATTCTATCTGGGATGGGGTGGGTAACTTTTATTTATACCCGCAATGCAATTATAAAGCAATGGAGCGAAACAGCCATAGCAAAATTGCAAAAAGCTTCACACTTGATTGATATGCGCTTGAGCAAAACAAAAGATTTATTATTAATGCTGAAAAATGATACAAGTCAGAGTTTTATTGTCCAGGAATTTATTATCAATCAGTTGAAAAATACTGAAGGAGTTGTTGAAGTTAATTATGATGTCCCAAAAAATTTTCACAGGGCTGCAAATCATGGAAGGATGCCTCTAAGGCAAATGAAAGGAATGCATGAGACTCTGGGTGAGGAATTTCACTTTACACTGCCAAAATATAATACTTTGCTCAATAGCGAAATAATATCTTTATCAACAGATTTTATTGATAAGAATGGTAAAGTTGCAGGCCGTATCGAAGTGGTCATATCTTTTCAGGATTTGATAGAACAGATTAGTAAAACAAATTGGTGGAAAAGCCACAATGCTTTTATAATTGATAATGAAGGGAATATCCTGATCCGCACTCAAAAAATGGAAAATAACAATAATGCAGACAGGCTTGTTAAATTTGCTCAGACAGACCCTTTAGAAAAATTAACCTTAGCTGCTTTATCGAAAAATAGATATGGTACTGTTTTTGGTTCAGGTCGGCCACCAGAAGAGATAAGCGGATATTATCATTTAAACGAAGCACCCTGGAGTCTTGTCCTCATTTCCCCGGGAAAACAAGTGTTAAAACCCATTCTAAACTTTATAATATTTTATTTTGTGTCTGGATTCCTGTCAATTATAAGTGTGATTTTATTTATCCGTATAACTATCAATGGAACGACCAAGGCAATAAAAAAGGTGTCTAAAGCGGCAAAAAACCTTGCTGATGGTCTTTTTGGTGAACAATTACCTGTCATATACAAGGATGAAGTAGGAGAATTAACATATAATTTTAATAGAATGACAAAACAATTAAAAGAAAGGGTAGAATTAAAAGAAGCAATGAACCTTGCAAAAAAAGTACAGCAAAGCCTTCTACCGCCTGCAAATGCATCATATAAAAATTTAGAAATTAGCGGCCGTTCAGTCTATTGTGATGAAACAGGTGGAGATTTCTTTGATATTATTGAGTTTCCAAATCATCCAAAAAAAATATGTGTTGCAGTAGGTGATGTAGTCGGCCATGGGGTTAGCGCTGCTCTTTTAATGGCTACAACACGTGCCTTATTGAGAGGCAGGATTACACATGGCGGTTCTTTGTCTCAGGTTATTAATGATGTAAACCGGCTCTTATGTATTGATACATACGAAAGCGGAAGCTTTGTTTCCCTCTTTTTATTCATGATTGATGTTGAAAAAAAAGAACTTCGATGGATTCGGGCAGGGCATGATCCCGCAATTGTTTATCATCCAGACAAAAATAGTTTAATTGCACTTAGCGGAGACGGACTCGTTCTCGGTTTGGATGAAAACTTTTGGTATGATGAAAATGTTTTTGTAAATATTCAAGAAGGAACCGTGGTCCTTATCGGGACAGATGGGGTTTGGGAAGATAAAGACAATTCAGGAGAGCACTTTGGGAAAAAAAGATTGGAAAATGTTCTTCAACAGTCAAATATACTTTCCTCTAAAGAGATTGTGAACAAAATAATATCAGATGGTAAAAAATTTCGATCCAAAGCTAAGCAAATGGATGATATCACACTTCTGGTTTTGAAATTTCTTTAAGGGGGGCATTACTTTATATTTATTAAAAACTGATGTTAAAGAGTTCAAAACAGCTAATATTAAAAAATTGACCAAGGAGAGATTGCATAGCCTTTTATACTTTACAAGGAGGATAATTATTATGAAAATGGAAAAAGAGAATCGTCAAAAAATAAAGTTTGACATTAATTCATTGATAATAAATCAAGTATCAAAGCTAAAAGAAAAAATTGATAAAAGATTTATGCATTAATGCCATTGAAGCTTCTATAAACGGTGGAAAGGTTTGGATTCATACCAGCCACAGGCCAACATACAATATTTTAAAAGTTGAGGATGAAGGGACAGGTATTAAGCCTGAACATCTTAAAAAAATATTTCGCCCTTTCTTTACAACAAAGATCGGCAGTCATGGCCTTTCTTTAGCATCAAATTATAAATTTATCCAAAACTGTGGTGGAAATATAAAAGTTTCTTCAACCATTGGTAAAGGAACCTGTTTTAAAGTGAAGATACCCATTGATGAATCGTCCAATCCAATAAGTCACATGAATAAAATATCTGACTGGAATTCAGATAACGATGGATAGGTTTGCTGTTTTTCCAATATCCCGATATTCTTGTTGTTTAAAAGGGAAATTTAATTCAGATTGTTAAACAAACGGCTCACTCATTGCGTTTCAAGAAGATAAATGGCTTGGGGAATAAGGTGGTTAATAATTAATCAGGTGATTGGAAAAGCGTATAATTTTTAACCAAGTGTGCTTATTAGATACTTAGTTTCAGGAATACGGTTTAGAATATTAGCGAGACTGACTTTAGTTGTATTAATAACTGGAACACTGACAGCTAAGTCAGCTTTTGCTACCATATATGTATATAGATGATAGTGGCCAGGTCAATTATACGAACAACCTGTCGACCGTACCAGTGGATAAATTTAATAAAGTAATTGAATTTTCACAAAAAAATACCATACTTCATGCAACATTATATATTAATATAATTAATTCAAGCTATTAGCCATTATTTTAATAAATGGCACACTCATTGCAATTTAAAAATTATATGGAAAACATTTTTTATTAACTAAAACAGAGAGGTATTTATGATGACAAAAACAATGATTGCAATATCAACAATTCTGATTATG
>JAOZRI010000365.1 GCA_029940235.1 Desulfobacula sp.
GACATAAAGTTAACTCCAATAACACCATCTCTTTTTCCAACTGCAACTATCTGCTCATCTGAGAGGTTGCGAAAATGGTTAATACCGATACTGGTGTTGGCATCAGCGTTGGAGTGGGAAACAATGGGTGGTTTTTCATAAATTTTTAGAGCCTGGAAAAAACCTTTGGGATGAATATGGACAAGGTCAAACACCATATCAAGATTATTGATTCTTTTAAGCAGATCTATGCCGAGCACACTTAGCCCGCCGCCTGAGCCCTCTTCAATACAACCATCGGCAAAAATATTTTTATGATTATACGTCAGTGAGATGGCTCTGAGCCCGAGTTCATAAAATACAGTTAATAAAGCAGGGTCATCCGTCAAAGCCCGGGCACCTTCCATGGAAAAGATAATACCGCATCTTTTGCTCTTTTAGACTGTCTCCAGATCATGGGAATCAAGAATTAAATCAAACTCTTTGAGGTTGTTCCTGATTTGAGCAAGGTTACACTCCAGAATTTTCAGGCTGGTTAGAGTATCTGATCCGTTAAGACCTGCCTCGGGCAGAAAAAAATCTCCACCCACCTGGAAGACTTCAACTACGACCCCTCCTTTTTTCATCAGGGGCAGATAAGTTTCCAACAAATGGTTTTCATTGCCTTTTCAAAAACATATGGGGCACCACACTGGCTGAAAATACCAGTGTGGTGTGAAAGAAAAGTTAAAAATTAAATCTAAGGCTCACTCCAATGGTTCTTGGAGAACCATAGGCACTTGTGGAAGCACCACTATACAAATCTGTGGTATCCGGAAGATACCAGTAAGCAACCTTTTCATCAAACATGTTGTCAACAAACAGGGTTAACTGCCAGTTTTCTTTTTCAATACCAACGCGAAAGTTGACGATTTCATATGCTGGGGTATCAATGTCACTTCCTAAAGTTGTAGGAGTCTCACCTGTATAGGAATAACTGGCACGGCAAAATCCCCACAAAGTATCTGTAAGGGAAACATTATACTGTACAGCAGTATTAAATGTTAACTCTGCAGCATCTGGAAGCGCAGTACCTGCAGGCACTGTTACACCCATTATAGTATAATCATCGTCGGTTTCCGCTTTAAGATAGTTTCCTCCAATGGACCATGTAAGGCCTTTGATGGGACGAAGAGAAAATTCAACATCTATTCCGGTTGAATGTGCATCCCCTACATTATCCACAGCTTGATTAGCACCAACATCATCACTCACTGTTTTTGCCTGCAAATCATGCCACACCATGTGAAAGGCAGCCATATTAAAGCGGGCACGGCCATCCCAGAAAACACTTTTAAGACCGATTTCATAGTTGTCTAAGGTTTCCGGGTCATAAAAGGCAGGAGCCCCAGCCAGTATAAAAACATTTTGACCTCCGCTGCGAAACCCTTTGGAATATTGCATATAACTCATTAGATTATCTGTAAACTTGTAGCGAAGCAGCAGTTTAGGATTAAAAAGGGTGGAGTCACCGCTGGAAGTTTGTGTGCCGGTCAAGGCTCCGGTTGCCGCCAGGAAATATCCTTCTGATGTTGTTTTTGCATCCCGTTCTTCATGGAAATAACGTCCACCCCCTGCCAGGGTAAGTTTGTCTGAAAAATCATAGGAGAGTTCTCCAAACACAGCATATTGTTCATAGGTTCCACTTGCATCTGTCAAAAGTGCTTCCTGGCTTCCAAAAACCGTCTCCAGCATTCCAAGATAGGCTGGATCCGTAGCTGGCATAGTGTCGGCAGCAACTAAAAATTTTTGTTTCTGCTTTTTATAAAAAACACCAGAAACCCACTGCAAGGGGCCATCACCTTTTGATACCATCCTGAGTTCCTGGGAAATAGATTTTGCCTCGACTGTCTGGTCAGAATAGACACCGTCAGGTGTGATCCAAGTTGGTCCGCCAAAGCCGGGAGGAGGGAACATACCTGCCATCATAGCATTAAAACCTGAAACAATCGGTATGAGATACCAGTTGTCAACAGCACCCTGCATATCCCGGTCAAAATAGGATGTGGCTGAAATGAGGTCGGCAAAAGGCAGCTCATAATTCATTGTTAGATTCAGCCCTAAAAGCTCATCATCATTAAACTCCTTTATGGAAGAGTCGGCAGAAATGGTAAAATCCTCTGTTGCTATACTCTGCCTGCCATTTTTAGATTCTGAATAGAGCAGGGATGCATCCATGGTTAATGTGTCAGAGGGTATAAAACGCAGCGCCATACGCCCGCCGGTTGTTTCATAATCATTGACATCTTCTTTAATTACTGCACCTGTGGAAGGATCTGTCTGATCAATAAAACCTGCGTTATCCTCATAGGCCGCTACGACCCTAAGAGCCATCTTGTCCTTGATCAATGGTAGATTCAGCATGGCATTGGCAGCATAGTTATCTGACCCATTTTTGGTGTTTGAGTATGTCAAATCAACATTATTATCAAATCCGGATGGGTCTGGTTTATTGCTTATCATTCGGATGGTTCCTGCCATGGAGCCTGCACCATATAATGAACCCTGGGGTCCGCGCAACACCTCCACCCGCTCCATATCAAAGCTTGCCACATCAGGAAAAATTCCAGACATTGTCAAAGGTAATTCATCTAAGTAATAACCAACTGCTGCCCCTGGTCCGCCTTCAACACCAGACATTTCTGAAATCCCCCGCATTGTTATATCCCCAAATCCTCCCTGGGAATTTCGCAACTCTACACCCGGGACAGATTCAAGCATATCACTGAAATTCCGGGCGCCCATAAAACTCAGTTCGTCTGCTGAAAAAGCAGTGATTGACTGTGGTATATCCTGTGCTCTTTCTGCCCGTTTGGTCGCAGTAACCACAGTGTCTTCAAAAGTAAAATCGTCATCAGTTACTTTTTTTGTTTCTTCACTCAAGCTAAGCCCCACGGTACCGAAGAATACCAATAGCAGACTTAATAAAAACA
>JAOZRI010000053.1 GCA_029940235.1 Desulfobacula sp.
ATTTTCATTTAGAATACTTTTATTTATCAATCCTTTGTGATAAATCCTATACAAAAGATTTTTTAATTTTAAACCCTTGATTATCAGTTCTTAGTGAGGGGAGTATACCACTTTTAAATTTGAAACTTACAATTGATAGTTGCAGTGAATAATGACTGACCATATATTAAAAAAAGTAGGGTTTGCTTCTTTCATCATGATGGCATCTGTATTTGCCAGCCGTGTAATAGGTGTTTTCCGTGAAATGGCAATTGCAGGTTTTGGCGGCATCAATACAGGAGTAGATGCCTATCAGATAGCCTTTATCCTTCCTGAAATCCTTAACCATATTGTAGCAAGCGGATTTCTTTCCATCACCTTTATTCCTATTTTCGCACATTACCTGGCTTTAAATAAAAAACAGACAGGTTATAAGGTTTTCTCCATCATAATAAACACCTTCGGGCTTTTACTTCTATTTTTTATTATTGTCACATTAATATTTGCACCAGAACTTGTAGGGCTTTTTGCCCCGGGGATTAAAGATCCTGAAATTTTTGCCCTTGCTGTAAAAATGACAAGAATTATTATCCCTGCCCAGTTTTTCTTTTTTTGCGGCGGACTTTTCATGGCAGTTCAGTTTGCAAATGAAAAATTTTTTATCCCTGCCCTGGCACCTTTGATATATAATCTATTTATTATTGCAGGAGGTCTAATTCTTGGTCCTTTTATCGGAATGGAGGGGTTTGCATGGGGAGTTCTTGCAGGAGCCTTTATTGGCAATTTTGCCATTCAAATTATAGGAGCCAGAAAACTTGGATTGAAATATTACCCCATCATCAGCTTTATACACCCTGATTTAATAAAATATATCAAGCTGACCCTTCCTTTGATGATAGGTCTGACCATGACATTTTCAACGGAGATTCTCTTGAAATTTTTTGGTTCATATCTTGATCAGGGAAGTATTGCTGCCATGAATTATGCCCTTAGAATAATGTTTATTCTTGTAGGACTTTTTGGTCAGGCGATTGGAGTTGCATCATATCCTTTTATGGCAAAACTTGCCCAGCAAGGTAAGATTATGGAATTAAACCGCCTTTTAAATAAAACACTGAAATTTATTTTTCTTGTTCTTCCTATTTCCACACTTTTCATGGTCTTAAGCCAGGAAATCATAACCATTCTTTTTCAAAGGGGCCAGTTTGATGCCCAGGCAACCATGGTCACTGCAGGTATCCTGCCCTTTTTCATGATTGGTGCCTTTGCTTTTTCAGCCCAGAATATTGTTTCAAGGGGATTTTATGCCACTCAAAATACAATTTTCCCTGCCATTTTCACAACTGCATGCGTCATAATAACTCTTCCATTAATATTATTGTTTATGAAAACAATGGGTGCAAAAGGTGTTGCACTTGGTTTATCACTATCTGTTATGATTCAGGCATTTATCCTGTTTGAATGCTGGAATAAAAAAAGTGATAATTCAGGAAAAAATAGTGTGTATCGCTTCTCTATTAAAATGATACCAATTAGCCTGTTTATTGGCTTCATCCTTTTTATCTCAAAATATGGAATTCAAATTTTATTTGATACTTCTGGATTTTCAGGTTCATTATCCATGAGTGTCATCATTGGAATTGAATTTATATTAATTTTTTATATGACAGGATATATTTTTAAAATCAAAGAGATTCTTATACTTTATCAAAAAATTTTTAACCTTAAGATTATGCCTAAAAACTAAAAAAACAGCAAGTCATGTAACTTTCAATTACAAAAAAGGGAAACAAAATTATTGCTTTATTCATCGTCCATTGCAAATTTAAAGTGATTTTTTCCTTCTGCTTTTACCTTATACATTGCACGATCTGCATTTTTTAATAGACTATCTACGGTTTTACCTGTTTCAGGGAATGTGCTTATGCCTATACTAGCACCAATGTGCTGTTCCCTGCCTTTAATTGGAAATGGTATTGAAAGAGCTTGAATTATTTTTGTTGCCACTAATGCTGCACTCTGTATAGATTTTATATTAGTTAAAAGTACAGTAAATTCATCTCCCCCAAATCTGGCTGCAGTATCAGATTCTCGAATACAGGTTTGAATTCTTTTTGCAACTTTGATTAGCAATAGGTCACCTCCATCATGACCTGCTGTATCATTCACAGCTTTAAATCCATCAAGATCAATAAATAACACGGAAATGATTTGTTTATGCCGGTTGGCATGCTTGCAAGCCTGGTCAAGTCTTTCAAAAAAAAGGCTGCGATTGGGTATCCCGGTTAATTTATCAAAATTTGCAGAGCGGAATAATTCAAGCTGGTATAATTTTCTTTTCACTATTGCCTGGGCTAAAAACCATGCTGGCAGGGTTGATAGCATAAACAGGGTAACTGCAAAAACCGAAAGATTGATTAAAAGTTTACGGATACCTGACCTCAAAGTTGTAATAGGTATATGAGAAACAATTTTCCAATAATATTGTTTTGTTGTCAGATAGTTTTTGCTGTCTCCTTTGGCATTAGAAGCTCCTGAACTGGATTGCAACCCTTCCAGGAGGGGATAGAGGGGATATATGGTTAAAGATGTGAATAACCCTTTATTATTATAAATTTGAACTATTTCATTGCCTTTGATTTGTTTCCAGGCCTCGGGAAACCGCGCCGGGAATGTTTTGTGTTCTCTCTCTTTTATCATAAAACCCCACTCGTCCTCTGAATCAGGACTTAAAAGCCAGTATCCGTCTGAGTTAACAAGCATTATATTACCAACGGACGCTTCACCTGTTTCTTTAATTGACCTGAGCATGTGGTTCCCAAGGTAGTTTAAAAGGAGCACTCCACGTTTATGACCTTTTTTATCACTTACTGAAACACCAAATCTAATCATTGGTTTTAATGGTTGTTCGATTTTTGAGTTTTCAATATTCAAATCAAATGGTGAGACAAATATTTCATCGTTTTTCAGGCGAAAAGTATCTTTAAAATAATATCTATCTCCCTTGAACTGTAAATCTTTATTTTGCACAATAACAGGTTGGCTGTTATTATGGTTAACCCTTACCTGCTCCATCCCTTTTGTATCCAGATAGCGTATTTGATCATAAATATTTTTAAAACGACTGAATTCAAGATACTCTTTTGCAATGTTTTTTTTAATTGCATTAGAATTATTATCAAACAATGCTGACAACTCATTCTGCCTGGATAAAAAATAGAGGTCAGAGATAATCGCCTCCAGGTTATTTAAAATTATTTGTTTTTGCAATTTTAAGGTGTTTTGCTCTTCAAGTTTTAATTGAGACAAATAGTCTTTAGATTCTAAATTATATAAAACACTGATCGTTCCGGCTAATATTGACCCTATTAACAGGAAGATGATAAAGAAATACCTGGATGTTAAAGCTTGATCTGATTTTTTAAAAGCATTAAATTTTTTCATATTACATAAAAGTTACTTCCCGGCAAGTTATTTGCACTATGAGCTTTCTTGAAATAAAAACTACTGTACTATAAACAGTGATGCAAAACAAACAATTTTGTGGACTTGTAAAACTTGACAGCTCATAGAGCATAGAGTATGAAAGCTATTCAATAAAAAGATGAAAGGAATACCACATATCTATGACACTAAAATACGAAGTAAGAACACAACAGACAATTGAATCCATAAATGAAATATTAGACCAGGGTATCACCAAAATAAGTGTACTTATCCGCCATTCAGACAGGTTTTTTGCAAATGAGGCAAGAGAGGAACCCTTCATGGGCCTGACAGATATTGGCAAAGATTTTGCCTTTGATTTTGGCTCAAAACTGCGCTTTAACCCTGTACCCAAATTATGCTCAAGCTTCATAGGAAGATGTATTGAGACAGCCTATTTAATTGATAAAGGTTTTACAAACAACAACAACATCTCCCTTGATCACAACTATTTAACCAAAGAACTTGGACCTTCATACATCAAAGATGTTGAAAAGGCTGTTAAACTCGTGCAGGAACAGGAAAGCAATCTCTTTTTACGCAACTGGTTTGACAAACGTATTGATGAAAGCATCATGGAAAACCCTGAAAAAACCTCGGATAATTTATGTGAATTCATGGTTGAACAGATAAAAAATCTTAAAAAAAACCAGATTGCTCTATGTATTTCCCACGACTGGAGTATTTATCCCATAAAAGAATTTAAAATGAACCTTAAACACGAAACTAATGGAGATGTAGGCTACCTTGATGCCATTGTGTTTTTTGAAAAAGATAATCAATATTATATTATAAATTACCAGACAAAACCGATATTACTATAATCAGACCTTTGAATAAAGAACCTGAGCCATTAACCTGCATTTGCAATAAAAATAGCTCTGACAGGGGCTGGATAACCTTCTATGGTTTTACCAAAATCATCAGGATCAAGAAAATCCTTTAGGGTTTCAGTATGAATCCATCTGGTTTTGCGCTGCTCTTCAAAGCCTGTTTTTGTAACATCAACACACCTGATATTGGTAAAACCTGCCCGCAATAGCCAGGACTCCATAACAAGAAGATCAGGTATAAAAAAAGTGTTGCGCATTTTTGCATACCTGTTTTTTGGAAAAAGACAAAAATTGCGCTTTGAATCAATCACAAGGTTTTCAAGTACCAGTTCACCTCCAGATCTCATGGAATCATGAATGCTTTTAAGCATATCAATGGGAGATTTTCGATGATATAAAACTCCCATGCAGAAAACTGTATCAAAATACCTCTCCATTCTGGGCAGTTCATCATGGGGAATGGGAAAACAAAATACATTGTCCAGGTTTAAAAATTTCTGCATGGCAAGATATTGGTAATAAAATGAGCTTTGGGGTTCGACACCGAGCACCATTAAGGGATTTGATGCTGCCATTTTAAACATATAGTATCCATTGCTGGAGCCGATATCGAGAATTCGCCGATTTTCAAGGTTGCCAATATGGTTTTCAAGCCTTTCCCACTTCATCCAGGACTGCCATTCAGAATCAATATTAATTCCAAACACATTAAAAGGCCCTTTTCGCCATGGACAAAGCTGTTCGAGTTGAGTGCTCAATACATCATACTCTTTAGAGCTGATATCTGATTTATCGCCAATTATAATGGCTTGACCTTTAAGATCAATAGAAGATGGTTTATGATTGACAGTATCCTCAAGAATTTTTTTGAATTTCAAAAAATTACCCTTGGCATGATCAAGAAACTCTCTTTTTTCTTTTATAACTCTTTTAAAATCATTATAGCAGTGATCAATACCAAGCTTATTTTTATTTTGAAGCAGCTTCTCCATTTTACGTATGACCTCTATGGTTGTGTGTGATCTTGATGATTATTTTATCTGTTTTGAGATATTTACTCTTTTATGGCAATCATTGAAGCAAAATTAAACCATTTAAGCCATACATTAAAATGCTTAAACCCTGCTTTTAGAATCCTGTTTTCATGGGTTTCAATGGTATCAGGCACAAGAACTTTCTCAAGAGCATCCCTTTTCTGGCTGATTTCAAGCCGGGAGTATCCGTTTTCTATTTTAAATTTTTTATAAAACTGAGTTTGAATATTATCGATAAATTTTGAAGGGTGTATAATTTTTTCAGTTAACAACAAAATCCCCTTATGATTCAACCCCTGATAAATTTTTTTTATAAGGTCATCACGTTTTTTTATATCAAGAAACTGCAGAGTCAGATTTATTAAAACAACAGATGCATTTTTTATCTGGATATCTTCAAGAAAGCCGCAAACAAGATCAATCTGTCCGCCAGTGTCACAGTTTTCAAGGCGTTTAAAATATTTTGTAATCATTGGCATTGAATTATCAACACCCACCATGGAAAATGGAGGAGATGTGGCACATCTCTTTTTATTAAACTGCTCCAAAATTAAAATCCCAAGATTCCCATGTGAACATCCAAGATCATAAATACGGCTGTTTACCTGATAAAACTGTGTTGTAAACTGAGCCTGTCTTATTATGCTTTGATCATATAAAGGAACTGAGCGGTTAAGCATGTCATCAAAGACATCAGCCACTTCCTTATTAAATTTAAAGGGTTTAACACTATTTTTTTTACGGGCAAACACCTGATCTTTTACCATTTTTTTCCTATTCATTTTTTAAACTTTTATAATATTTTTCATGAAAGAACAAGCTATGAACTGTAATCTTTAATGTTTATTATCTCTTGACGCAGATTGTCTCATAATGCTATCTAATTTAATCAAGCTAGCGCTTAGATTGTTCCGAATAACAGGGCTTTAAACAATATGCAAAGGAGAATAAAATGGAAATTGTTGGAATTGATGTCGGGTTTGGTTTTACCAAAGCATATAATGGTAAAAATTCTGTCATATTCAAATCTCTTATAGGGGATGCTACTGACATCCAGTTTCGTTCTTTTCTCGGCGAAGACTCTTCAACATCTAATCTGCATATTACATTAGAAGATAAATCCTATTTTCTCGGATCATATGCTGAACTTCAATCAACGATTCGTGAGTTTACTCTGGATCAGGAAAAACTTATTGAAGACTTTGTCAAAATACTTGCCATTGCTGCTGCTGGGATCTGCACGGATACTACAGTCCCCATAAATGTAGTGTCAGGACTGCCAGTGGGATATTTAAGAAGGGACACCAAGAAATTCAAAAAAATGATTCAGGGCAGCCATGAAATAACCTTTCACAATAGAGATGGTCAGGATGTAACAAAAAAAATAACCATTGAGAAAATTCATATAATTCCCCAGCCCATTGGCTCAATTTTTAATCTTATTTTTGATGATAATGGAAAAATTAAAAACAAAGGCCTTGCAAAACAGAAACTCGGCGTTGTTGATATAGGTTTTAAAACAAGTGACTTTTCCATATTTGATCATCTTCAATATATTGAAAGGGGATCCACAACCACGGATACTGGTATTTCAAAATGTTTTTCAGTTATTGCCAATAAACTGCGCCAGGAAAGCAATATCAATATTGAACTTTACAGGATGTTTCAATTTATTGAGTCTGGAATGATCAAAATCCGGGGTAAAGAGTATAATATTTCAAATCTTAAAAAACGGGTTTACACCCATGCTGCCTCTGCCATTGCATCTGATCTTAACAGATTATGGGAAAATGACTGGGATATTGATACCATAATTCTCTCGGGCGGTGGAAGTGTTGAATTGTCTGAATATTTAAGTCCTATTATTGACGGTAATGTCATTCCCATAGGCAAAGATGTTGATGCAAGGTTTAATAATGTTCAGGGCTATTGTAAATTTGGCAGGTATAAGTGGGGATATTCCAAATTTCTAGACAGTAGAGAAGAAAAAAAGAATCAACCCTCCAAGGATACCGGGGCTGAAAACTCAGAGAAAAGCTCCACTAAAGAGACTTCAGAGGATACTGAGAATACAGAAAAGCCCTCTAAAGGACTTTCATGGTTGAGACGTCAAAGCTAAGCACTATATTCTTAGATCAAGGAAATTAAAATGAATAAAAATAGCCTGACCAGGCTTTTAAGCCAGGTTGCTAAGGGTTCTTTGACCGTTGATAATGCAGTACAGCAACTTAAAAATATCTCCTTTGAAGATATTAATTTTGCCCACATAGATCACCATAGATCTTTGAGGAAAGGCTTTCCTGAGGTGATTTTCGGCCAGGGAAAAACAAGCAAACAAATCATTGGTATCATTGAAAAAATGACTATTCATGAGGATATAATCCTTGTAACCCGGCTTGAACAGGAAAAAGCCCAGAAAATCACTTCTACTTTTAAAGATGCCCAATATTTTCAAGAAGCAAACTTTTTATGGCTCAAAAAAAAAGAACCCAAGATTACAGGTTCAGGAAAAATTCTTATCTTGTCTGCCGGCACATCTGATATTCCAGTGGCAAAAGAGGCATTTTTAACTGCAAAGGCCATGGGAAACAGGGTGGAATCCATTTATGATGTTGGTGTTGCAGGTATTCACCGTCTTTTTGCCCATGAAAAACAGATTTCAAATTCTGCGGTTATTGTTGTTGTTGCAGGCATGGAAGGTGCCCTGCCAAGTGTTGTTGCAGGCATGGTAAAAGCACCTGTTATCGCAGTTCCCACAAGCATAGGTTATGGAACAAGTTTTGGTGGGGTGACAGCTCTTTTAGGAATGCTAAATTCATGCAGTTCCAATATTGCTGTTGTAAATATTGATAATGGTTTTGGTGCAGGGTTCATGGCTTCAAGTATTAACCACGTCTCAAATAATTAATTTTTAAATCTCCCTTCGCAGAGCAAGAGCATCATCACTATTTGGATCAATTCTGAGAATTTGATTAAGATAATCATCCGCCTGAAATACTTTTCCTTTACTGATATATATTTTTGCGATTTGAAGTTTTGCATTGATATGGCTTCTGACATGCCGGTCAACTTCTATAAAATGGTTCAAGGCTTTTCCAATATCATCAATCTCCATATACACAACTCCCGCCTTATAAATAATATCATAGTTAGAAGGATTCTCTTTAATACTCTGCTCCAGGAGTGACAAAGGATAGTCAAGCTCATTTTTATCAAGGCAGATATCGATAATTTTTTCCCTGACTATGTTTTGTTTTTTTGATCGCATAATGATTTTTGAAAAAACTTCAAGAGCCATGGTCCTTGAACCTCTAATCAATAATTTTTCTGCAAAATCCAGGGCCTGAACATTATATTTAACACTTAATGACAATATTTCAAGAAAATACTGCCCTGCTTTTTCAAGCTGATTTTTTTTTATATAATAATCTGCGATGTGCACCCTTGTTATGACATCCTGCTTGTTTATCGATGCTGCTTTTAACAGACATTTTACTGCAACCCCCGGCTTTTTTATTTTAAAATGCAATAAGCCCAGTTCCCTTAAAAGCCTTGATGCAGAAGGTTTATGTGTTAATGCTTCTTTTATCTCTTCAATGGCAGCATTAAAGTCTTCTTTTTCTGCAAACTCCCGTGCTTTTAATCTATGGAGGGTTGCAGGATCAGGCTTATTTGCCTTCTTAACCACTGCTCTGATTTTTTCATCTAAAGATGCAAGGGTTAAGGGTTTAAGAAGATATGCCTCCACCTCCACCTCAGCAACTTCTGAAACAATATCCCGCTGGGACTCTGCTGTCACCATAATAACAGGCATATCACGATGGGATTTATCACTTCTGATTTTATCAAGCATTTGTACGCCATTCATGATTGGCATATTCCAGTCAATAATAGCAATATCACATTGGGCACTATTGAGTATTTCCAGACCCTCTTTTCCATTTTCAGCAAATCTTAAATTTTTTCCTATTTTTAAATTCTGAAGCATTTTCCTGATGGTTAAACGCATGCTCTTCATATCATCAACAATCAGTATGGACATGCTCTCAATTTCAATCATATTTTTACTGCCTTTAAAAAAGCATTATATTCATCATTAATGTTTTGCAATCTTAGCTCAAAATTATCACATACTCCAGCTTCTGCCTCTGCTTCAAATTCCAGGGCTGCAGCTTTCAATATATCAGCATTAACATTTGCCGCTGATCCTTTTAATGCATGGCAATTTAATCTTATTCCTTCAATATCCTGTTTATTCACAGTATTCTCAATCTTTTTTATTAACTCTGGTGCCTCTTCAATAAAAGAATCCAATACAAGCTTGATCATCTCTCTATCATTTCCAAATCGCTCAGACAACTCCTCTTGATTAAAACACATCAATTGTAATGTTTCAACCAGTTGAGTTTTTTTAATTGCATTGCCACCTCTGCCATGATCTTCTAATTTTATTTGATTTTGCTTTTTTTGTTCTACAATTTTAGAGAGATTGGAATTTATTTTCTGGGATAAAATATGTGGATCAACGGGTTTAGAGATAAAATCATCCATGCCTGCATCAAAACATTTTTTTTGATCACTTTCAAAGGCATTGCCAGTCATGGCAATAATCAGCACCCGGGTTAAATTGAACTCTTTTTCACTCTCTCTTATTAAACGAGTTGCTTCAAATCCATCCATAACAGGCATTTGACAATCCATTAAAATTAAATCATACCTGTTTTCTTTATGTTTTCGAACAGCTTCAGACCCATTTCTGGCCTGATCAGTCACATATCCAAAATTACCTATCAATGCTTTAGCTGTTAAAAGATTGGTTTGGATATCATCAACAATTAATATTTTCCTGTTCTGTTTTTTACCTTCAATAATGCTGTACTGGGTTATAATTGGTATTGATAACTCTTTATCTAAAGGCAATGCTAAAACAGCCTTGATACAATCTAAAAGAAGATCTTTTTCCACAGGTTTACTTAAAAAAGCAGAAAAACCAATATCTTCAAACAGCTTTGCATCGCCCTTACTGCCAACAGAGGTGAGAAGCACCAATTTTATATTCTTAAAAAGCTCATCCTGTCTGATTTTTTTCCCAAATGTTTTTGCAAAACCATCACTCTCTTTTGCTTCCATAATAACCACATGAAAAGGATCTTTATCATCAAATGCCCATTTAAGCATTTCAAAGGCTTCCATATCATCAAATGCCTGATCATAATCTATGTTAAGGGCATTTAAATTATTTTCAAAATTGATTCCAAGGGATGACATGTCACCAAAAACTAATATTTTACAATCTTTGATATCCTGAGTATGAAGATTAGCGGTTTTTTCTTTTTTAGATTGTTTTTTTAATTTAAGGGTAAACCAGAAAGTTGATCCGACCATATCAATGCTTTCCACACCGATCTCTCCCTGCATCTTCTCCACAAGCAGCTTTGATATTGTAAGGCCCAAGCCTGTACCACCATATTTTTTTGTAATGGATAGATCAGCCTGGGTAAAGGATTCAAAAAGTGCGCCTAATTGTTCTTCTTTAATACCAATGCCTGTATCTTCTACGGTAAAATAAAGCCTGGCATGGGTTTCATCTTCTGATTTTAAGGAGATACTCAAAATTACTTCTCCTGATTCTGTAAATTTAATGGCATTGCCGGTCAGGTTATTAATTATCTGACGGATCCGACCAATATCACCCTGTAATAGACATGGGATATCCCCTTTGATTGCATATGTAAACTCAATGCCCTTTTGCCTTGCCTGGAGCCGGGGCAGAGATATGATATCTTTTATGGCAATATCAAGATCAAAATCCCTGACATCCAGTTCAAG
>JAOZRI010000054.1:0-9160 GCA_029940235.1 Desulfobacula sp.
TTTACCACTGTAGAGGTGGTGACAGAGCATAAAATAATCAATATAGGAAACAAAGAATAAATACTAATGAACACCTCCAGCTTTGTATGATTGTACTCACTAACCGCCATGTGGCGGATCTTAAATTGATCACCACACAACAAAACATGAAAAAAGTACAAAATTTAAAATGGTGCTTTCAATAAAAATGCAAACATAAGCATTCTCTTTCAATATTTTCTTAAATTACAAAATTGCTAAAATTACTAAATTTAAATAGAGCAATATCCGTGCCTGTATACAAATCATTCTCGCAGTCTTGAACAGGCAAAGACCAGTATTAGATATTTGTGTTGAATTACATACACGCCCTCATGAAAGTGAGCGTAAAACCGCACAGTTTTTTTTAACTTAATATGAAAGAGCAAATTTAAATATTACAATTTATTTTGTTGTTGGACAGCGTCCCATTCCAAACTGCTCGCAGCATTATGGAAAGCGAACTGCAAAATCTCCAACGGAACATCATAGTTTATAACCATTTGGTACAAATTTTGAATAATAAAATTAATAATACATTATTATGTTGAAGATTTAGTGCTCAAGTAACACTCTTGAGATTTGGGATTTGCAGACAAAAATCTATTAACTCAAAGGAATGAATTGATGCTGTTAGACATACTTCACAGATCAGGCACATGGTTTTTAGTTACACTCTTTTTAATGATATCAACAACTCCTTTTGCATATGCGAACACAGCAGATACGCCCCATGGATTGCCGCCAGCCAACGACATGACATTTTTGCCCCATTTGTCAGGTCTCAGGAACAAATCCTTTCATAACCACTACGGCCAGAAAAAACAATTATCCGAAGCCATCATTGTTAGAAAAAGCGAGATTGCCGGATCTAAAGCAACTATCCCTGCGGGCGGTCTTTTCTACCTGTCTGAGACCAGTGGAGATGCCCAGCCGTTTATGCGGGATCCCTTTCTCATCCTGGGAGAACATACCTATCTTGTGGATCTTGATTACCAGCAGCAGGAATTTAAGAACATCACAGTCAAGAAGGGGCACAAGGTCTTGATTGGAAATAGCGGCTACCGCCTTTGGTATGACTACTCAACAGATCACTATGAAAAGCCTTATGGTGAATTTGCTCTCATCTCTCCTTCTGGTGGATGGCCTCTGGAATTTCCCATCTCAACATCCTTTGAAAAGCGGGAAGAGTCACGAAAGCTTACCATGAAAGAGGGCTATGCAGAGCAATTAAAACCTTTTTACATGGACAAGGAATACCTGTATGGAAATTCACGTTTCCTGGCAAAAAAAATTGACTTCAATGTTGCTGAATTTGAAAGTCTTATCTTTCCAAAAATTACCAAAGCGACCTTTTCCATGCACCGCCCCATTGTAATGGATGTACGTCAGGAAGATTACAGGCTCTACTTTAACAAACGTATCTACGCCCATCGCCGCCCAGATGGATTCATGGTCACGGTGACCAATTTCACGGGCAACACCGTTTACGCTGAAAAGCTTATCAAACCCATCACAGCCCAAAGGTACAAAACTATCAATGCAGAAAAAGAGGCATACCACCTAACTATTCCAAAACTTGATATGCGCATTGAAATCATGGTCCATCCATCCTTTATGAAACACTCTGATTTTGTCCCATGGTCCACGGGTAAATCCCACGGTTTTCAAAAGGGAGAACTCAATTTTGTAATTTACCGTGGTTTGATGACCGTGGAAAATAAAAAGGCATGGCCATTAGACAAGCGCTATAATGTAATCCTTGAGCCCAACATCAAGACCGGCATGCTCCAGCGCCTAATCATCGAAAACAAAAACACAGTTGTCTTTGACAACGAACACACATCTCACAAGGGGCCTGTTAAATACTCTAACATATGGAATCGACCCGCATTCAACCTGGTGGCCAAGGGGTTTGATGAGGATATTGTCAGGAATATATACTTAAGGGACTACTACGGCATAAGGACAGAAAATATGGTCTTTTTCCCCAAAGAAGGCCGTTACAATATGGATTGTTTTGTCGGCTCCTCGCCGGTACTGGAGCCTATCCTGGAAGATACCTTTCTCAAACGGCTCGCAGACTCTTCGTTTGGAACTGTCATTGAAAAATCCAATTTCACCTCCTATCCCAAGGTAATCCAGAACTCATCATTTTATGAACCTGATCACACAGCTGTGTTTGTGCCACGCTTTAAAGGCCTTAAACGAAAATTTATGAAAAATAGAAAAAAAGAGCGTATGATCTCTGCGGAAAGTGTGTTCATCCGTGGTTCCTATGTTGACTGGCGAAATAACCGTATCGTTATTCCACCAGCCGGACTCTGCTATAGTTCCAGAAATTCCAGAAATATCAGATCTCTGGCTGGAGAGTCATTCTTTATTCTTGGCAGAAAAGCCTATCTGACTTCGTTCAAATCAAGCACCTTTGTCAAAAAGAACTTTGGTCTCGATTTTTGGAAAAACCAGCCCATGGGTGATGGTAACCTCATATACTGGCAGGACGAGTTATTGGGTGTCCGCAATAAAGCCCTTCGCTTTACCGATGAATTCTATCTGGACGATCGTCCAGTATCGGAATTGAGCCTGATGAAATACTCCGGCAACCGCTGGGGTGCCCATTTTTTCATGGCCCAGGGCCTGGACAGAAATACAGGTAACCGCTATGCCATGCCAGAGGTGTTTGCCGAAGGTTCCACATACATCATCCCGGAATATACCGGTTCCAACTATATAAAAATCAAGGAGTTTGGAACTCCCTCCATTGAGTCTATCTGTGCGACCTATACAAAACCCAAACTGGTCACCATGGCAGCCGGGGAGGAAACTAAATTAGGAAATTATATCTTGAGGTGCACAAGTGTTGATACTGAAGCAAAGACCGTAATTCTTGAGTTAAAAGATAATGATGGCAAGGTTCTATCATCTAAACAGCTCGGTCCTCTTAATGGCAAACTTGCCAAGCTCTTACCCCAGTATCAGGATGCTGCCCGTGCCATGCAGTTCATGCATGCCGATGTCCAGGCTGAATTTGACATAAAAAAACCCTTTAAAAATAATAAAGTCCGCCTCTATCTTTTCACCGATATTAAGACCATGGAACGGGACACTCCATTTGAGTTTGACTCCCGCTTTGTCATGCGGCCTGATGTGTGTGGTCACTGCTACCAGCTCAACGAAGTGCTGTTAGACAACCCGGAACCTATCATTCTTGACAGAGCAAACCCGGTTTATGAAGGTCCAAAAAACAAGGATGGCAAGCCGTTGTTCAGAATTGTAATTGACCATTTTGATGGAGAGATGATCCATGCCTGGCACCTTGAGACTGAAAAGAAGGGAAAAATTATCAAAACGGATAACCTGGCATTCAGGCCAAGAAACAACATTGATGTGCTTGTGGGTGTCACTGGTACAATCGAAGGATTTTTAAGGCTGTCAATGCTTCCCAGGCTTGGATTTATGGAACACTGGCGTACAAGCGCACCAGGACCTGACACCAAAATGTCAGGCACTGTTAATACAGGCGGTTCAGCACACATTCGCCGATAGAACTGACAAAATTAGCGGAACCATCACCAACAACAAGAAGGAATGAATACATGGCTCAATCTGCAACAGCAACCTATGACGACCGTAGACGTTCATTTTTAAGCTCCCTCTACAGTTTTGGAAAAACATTCCCGGGTCTTATGGCAATGCTCTTTATTGCAGTATTTGCCAACAACCTGCCTGGAGTGCCAAACCCTTTTACACTATCCAATCTGTTTGCCTGGTTAGACGGTGTTATCGGCCCATTGAACCATCAACCCATGTTTCAATTACTTAATTCAAACTTTGTCTGGAATCCTCTTTTATTAGGACTAATCATCGGGAATCTCTTTGGAGTGCCAAATATTTGGAAGCCCGGGCTTTCCTATATCCATATGCTCATGCCCCTGGGCATCATCATGCTTGCCCCCCACTTTATAGTGCCCCATGCAGCCAAGCTCGGGGTATGGCCAATCATAATCTGTACTGGTTCCATGTTTCTGACTGCCTCCATCACACTGGCTCTTGCCCGGGTGTTTAAACTTGATGACCGCCATGGTTCAATTATTGCCGGTGGGCTATCCACTGGTGACCCGCATGCCTGCGCTATCCTCATGCCCCTGATCAAGGCTAAGGGAGGACAGGTTGTCAATGCAGTAATCTGTGTTATTGGATTCGGGCTCATCTCCATGATAGTGCTTCCCATGGTGGGCTCCATGACAAATATTCCTGAAAAATACATGGGACTTGCCGCTATTGTTGGTGTGGGCAATGGACACCAGGCCCTTTTTGCAGCGTTTCAAAGCGGCTATGAAGCCGGACGCTTTGCATTCTGGTTTGACATTGGGCGACACGTTATCATGCCTGCTGGTTTTCTCTATGTATTTATTTTCATGTTTATCCGAAAGTTACGCTCTCCAAATAATTCAGAGATAAAAGCGACCAGAGGGATAAAGCGGTTTCCAATCTGGCTCGGCGTTTTTATCTTCTGCTGGATTCTGGCCTGTCTGCATCTGTTCAAGGAACCAGCCCACCATGCTATATTTAACATGGTTCAGTGGGATTTTTCCCTCGCAGCCGCAGCCCTGGGTCTGAGCATTTCATTCAAGGAGATTATTGCTGTCGGTTATAAAGGATTTATAGTCACCTGTATTGCCGGATTTCTGAGGATTTTACTGATTCTCGGTGCAATTTTCTTATGTGTAAAAACCGGTCTTTTGCCAATTTAAAAAGGAGTTATTATGGAAAAAAAATCCCACACAATTGATTCAACCGGGTTTGATTACATGGCCAATACCGGCAAAGAAGAACAGGACAGAGATACCTGCGGAATAGTTCTGGCTCTTATTATAATAAGTGTTTTAACCCTGTTCCAGTATCTGGGTCTCTATTAAAGGAGGTGCACATGTTTATGACAATTGTATTTGTTTGTCTTGCCCTGATACTTGTACTAACCAGCGGTGCTGCCATCTATATGGGTATTTTTAAAGCGTCCGGACATGAGAAGTCTTCAGGCTTCAAAGCTGTCAGTGGAATCATCTCCTATGGCCTGTCTGGAATACTATGGTTTTTCATGTACTCTCACCACTATTTGGGCTGGTAAATTTTACTGCAAAGGAGATATCTTAATGAAATTGCTGATAACAACCATGATACTGGTAATGCTTTTTTTTAGCACCACACTGGTAATGGCAGATGACAAAGCAGGCAAGACCAACCTCAACAAAGCCACTAAGGAACAGCTTATGGAAGCAGGCATCAGTGCGGAACTGGCAACCTCGATTCTTGAACTGCGTGAAGAAAACGATGAGTTTATTGATATTGAAGAGCTGATGGATGCGGACGGCATGGATGCCAGTACATTGCGAAAGATAAAGAAATATTTCTATATCGAAGAGGTTGCAGGCTGTAATTGTTAAAACAATTTATCAATTGATTCAAAAAAACAGGTCTGGTATAAAAATTAACATGTTTTTATATTTAAAATTAACGGGTTTAACTTTGAATTCTCACGTTACAATAGATAAATGGTTTAGAAGATAACCATGCGTTTTTTGATGATTCCGATTATGATCATGCTTGTTGTAACACCGGCTTTTAGTATGGATGCACTCAGAGTAGGGCTACTCTCGGACCACCCGCCCATCAGTTTTACCCACAACAACACCAGACAAATCAGGGGGATAGGTGTTGATATCGCCGTCCTGCTTGGCAGGGTCATGCATGCAAAGGTTTCGTTCAAAATGCAGCCTGCCCAGGATCTCATCAATTCTCTGAACCAGGGAGATATAGATCTCATCTGCTTTTTACCCGACTCTCCTGCAGCTAATCAAAATTACCACTTTATCAATACAGGCATCACTGACATGAGGAGAATCTTTATCAACTCTTCGTGCAAAACCGTTACATGTTACAAGGATTTGAGCGATAAAACAGTACTCCTGCTTTCTGGAGACCCACATGCAACCGAGCTAAAACAGATCACCGGAATCAGACTCGTGGAGGTCGATACAGTCCTTGAAGCACTTCAACGGCTGGAAAACGGCTCTAATAACGTCTTTATTTCCCAGTTTGAATCAGTAAGTCTTTACTTGATCCAAAAAATGAAATTTAAAAATATTTCCATTGTGGGTGTGCCCATTGAGAAGCTGCCCCTTGGCATTATTGTAAAAAAGGGAGATACTGATATATTGACAAATGTGAGCATCTCTTTTGGAAAACTTGTGGAAAAAGGCAGTATTGAAATGGTCAGAAACAAATGGATGGGTCGCAAAATTTATGGTGACCAATGGATCAAATACTCCCGCTATGTCATCTGGGGTGGTGTTGGGGCAACTATGATCATTGCGCTGGTCGGAGTTTGGAGTTTTCTGCTTAAACAACGAGTAAAAAAAGTGACAAAAGATCTTGCCAGATCCCGCCAGCACTACCGGGACCTGATAGAATCATCTCCCGACATGATTTTTCTGGTCAACAGCAACGGAGAGATTCTCCATGCAAATGAGCATGCCCTCCATCCAGCACTTCTGGATAGCAGCAAAGATGCAGTTAATATCAAGGATCTTGTATTGCAGAAGGAAATTTCAGCAATGCAAATATTTTTAAACAAAATTTTTCATAAAGGCAGCGCAAGTCATGAATTCCGGTTCCAGACGTCCAAACTCAAGAACCAGGAGTTTGAAATCGCAGGAAGGCTAATCAACGTCTCTAAAGTGACCGATGCCCAGGCCTGCCTTTTTGCCAGGAACATCACCCGGCGTAACCGAATGGAGGAGGAATTGATCCAGTCTGAACGTCTTGCCACCATTGGAAAGATGGCAGCCAGTGTGGCCCATGAAATAAACAACCCCATCGGTATCATCCTTGCCAATGCTGAAGAGCTTACCTTTAACGATCAAAATGCCGAAGATTTTGAAGAAACCATTGCCGCCATCGAACGGAACGCAACCCGGGCAGGAAAGATCACCGAACGACTGATGGTTCTATCGTCTCCCCAGGCATTTAAGGAAGAGCCTGTAGATGTACAATCCCTGATAGAAGAAGGCGCAGCACTTCTTGGCTCAAGTCTCAAAGATGTGGACTATATTACGAGCTTTCCCCGTGAGAAATTAACCATACAGGGCGATTGGGCAAGCCTCCAGCAGGTGATAGTGAATCTCCTTCTCAATTCGATTAACAGCCTGAACATTACCAGTGATCCAAAAAAGAAAAAACGAATCCGCATCACAGCTCAGGAGTTACAGAACATTGTTCGGGTGGTTATCAACGATTCAGGACAGGGCATCCCCAAAAAAAACCTTACACGCATATTTGAACCTTTTTTCACCTCCCGTAAAAAGGGATTTGGCCTGGGTCTTTTTATCTCCAGACGTATTATTGAAAAGCATGGGGGTATTATCTATGTTGAGTCCATGCCAGGCAGGTGCACCAACGTGTTTATAGAAATTCCAACCAACAGGGCATAGCAATGACAACAACCATATTACTCATTGATGATGAAAAAGATCTGCTGATTCCGGTAAAAAGATCCCTGAAACGCTTAGGCTGCAAGGTACACACGGCACAATCAGGAGAAGAAGGATGGAAAGCCGTCACCGAAGTGATGTACGACCTTGTGGTGTGCGATCTGGTCATGCCCGGGATTGACGGTATAGAACTGCTTAAAAGAATCAGAACAATTGACTCAACACTTCCGGTCATCATCATGACTGGTGTGGGCACCATTGAAAATGCAGTTGAAGCAATGAAACTTGGAGCTTACCATTACATCACCAAGCCATTCAAAACCCGGGATCTGGGATTTCTTGCCCTACGAGCCATCGAACATGGTCAGCTCCATCGAAAGCTTGAAAGAATGGATGCCCTGGAAGAATCCAATGATTTTGAATCCATGGTAATAGGCAACAATGTCATGATCCAGCAGATGCTTAACACCATTGAAAAAGTATCGGTCTCAGATGCCTCAGTCTTAATCCAGGGAGAGACCGGCACGGGAAAATCCATGTTTGCTAAACTTATCCACAAAGCAAGCTCCAGGGCTGAAAAACCCTTCTTTACCATTGACTGTGGAGCACTGGCAGAGCAGCTGCTTGAAAGTGAACTTTTTGGGCATGTTAAAGGAGCCTTTACCGGAGCCATGCGTGCCCGGCGGGGACTTTTGGAGGAGGGTCAGGGAGGAACTGTGTTTCTCGATGAGATAGGAGAACTCTCACCTCCTACCCAGGTTAAACTGCTCCGAGCCATTCAGGAGCATGACATTAAACCGGTGGGAGGCAATAAATCAATTCATATTGATGTCAGGTTTATCTCTGCCACAAGCCGTAGCCTGCCCCGGGAAATCGAACAAAACCGTTTTAGAGAAGATCTTTACTATCGACTTGCGGTGATCCCCCTGAATTTGCCTCCTTTAAGAGAACGCAAAGAGGATATTGTAATTTTTGTTGACCATTTTATACAAAAATTCAATTTAAGATATAAAAAAAATGTAACAGAACTTGCTCCAAGTGTTCTACAGATGTTTCAGGAATCCCCGTGGAAGGGAAACATCAGAGAACTGGAAAATGTCATTGAACGAGCCGTACTTTTGACCGAAGGAAATACCATGTCTCTTAACTACCTTTGTACCAATACAGCACCATTTATGGAGGAAGACAACCAGCCCGGCAAAACGTCAATCTCTCTTCGAAAAGCTGTAGAAGAAGCTGAGAGCAGAACCATTGTCCAGGCCCTGGAGATTGCCAAAGGCAATCGCTCCAAAGCTGCAAAACTACTGGGCATTGGCAGAAGGACCCTGTATGACAAAATGGATGCATATAACATTGAGTAATCAATATTACATTAACTAAATAAGGAGAGTCAAACATGATTAAAAAAATTATTATTACCATTACCATGTTTCTTGTTACGGTAAGCATGATCATCAGCCCGCTTCATGCTCAGGATGAAATCATCAGCCTGAATAAAGGAACACTGTCAGAATTAAAGGTTTTATTTGAAGAGCTTGACCTGCCGGAAACCCTTGCCCAGGCTATAGTAGATTTCCGCAAGGCAAACGGCCCATTTAAAACCTCTGAACAGTTGACAAAAGTTCCGGGTATGACCCAGGATTTCCTGG
>JAOZRI010000054.1:9260-11158 GCA_029940235.1 Desulfobacula sp.
TTTAAAACCTCTGAACAGTTGACAAAAGTTCCGGGTATGACCCAGGATTTCCTGGAAGAGATCAACCCTGTTGAAATGAACGGGGATGTTGTCTATGATCCTGATGCACCA
Source organism: Desulfobacula sp. (assembly GCA_029940235.1). Classification (GTDB taxonomy): domain Bacteria; phylum Desulfobacterota; class Desulfobacteria; order Desulfobacterales; family Desulfobacteraceae; genus Desulfobacula. The sequence goes on from JAOZRI010000054.1 coordinate 9,372, forward strand.
CCTGCACTTGCCCCATCCAAGTGCTGAACACCCTTTTTTTCAAAACACTTAAACCCGTTTTCTGGTAGGGGGATGGTGATAGTCGTCCCCTTATCAAATTCAGTATTGTCTTACCAAGTTCAATTTAATCTTCGCTTATATGCTATTCCTAACTTATCCATTTTTTTTCTCAATGTGTTTGGGTGAATATCAAGACTTTCAGCTGCCCCACCAGGCCCGCTTATTTTTCCATTTACAGCTTTTAAAATCTGCTGGATATACATGGAAATCATCTTGTCTAATTTAAGAGGTTCTGTTTTTGGCCCCTCATAGTAGGACAGCAAATTTTTCCGCATAAAAGAAGAAGACCATTCAAATTTTAAAGTTCCCTTCCTGCATTTGATCAGTGCCCTCTCAACCACATTTTCCAATTCCCGTACATTCCCGGGCCATTCATGATTCTTGAGCTGTTCCATCGATCCAGAGGCAAGTTCCGGCGTTGATTGAAATCCCATCTCTTTTGATTTGTTTTCTATGAAGTGATAGACCAAGGCTGGTATATCTTCCCTTCTCTCCCTTAGAGGTGGAATTACAATGGGGCAGACATTAAGCCGATAAAACAGATCTTCTCGAAATGTTCCCGATTGCACCATTTTTTTCAGATCTCGGTGAGTTGCAATGATAATTCGGCTATTCACAGGTATAGTTTTTGTCCCGCCCACCCGTTCGATTTCTTTTTCCTGAAGAACTCTCAGTAGTCTCACCTGTATTTGCGGGGGAAGCTCTCCAATCTCATCTAAAAGAATAGAACCTTGATGAGCACGTTCAAAGCGCCCTCTTTTTTTTGCTATGGCACCGGTAAACGCCCCTTTTTCATGTCCAAAGAGTTCACTGTCTACAAGGCTTTCCGGTATAGCACCACAATTAACTTTAATAAAAGGTTTGCTGCTTCTATAGGAACCGGCATGTATTGCATTGGCGACAACCTCTTTACCAACACCAGTCTCTCCCAGTAGAAGCACTGGATTATCGAGACGGGCAACTCTCTGAACAGTTTCCATTACCTCTTTGAGGCCATTGTTCCTGCCAATTATCTCATTTCCTGAAATGCGTATAAGTTCCTGACTCAAAAACTGATTATCATCTGCGAGCAGATTTTTTAGCCTTAAAACTTCTTGATGCTTAAGTGCATTGGAAACTGCAATCGCCAGTGGTTCATTAAGTAAACTTAATAAATGGGCGTGATATTTGGTATATTGATTTTTGCCCTCAGCACAAATCTGGACACCACCGAGTTGCTTTGGCTTTTCACCTTCTCTTCTCATGTGCATTACCAGCATTGAACAGGCAGGTTTACCCATACCATCAGCAATAGCCTTGCTGATGGTTCGCAGACTACTGTCATTTATAATCCTAACTCGAATATCATCAATCTCTTTGTATTCAAGTTCTGCTTTTGCAGACAGAGGAATAATCTTTTTTAAAGTATCACCGCCATCGAGTCTACAGCTTGCATATACACGGAAAGCACCACGTTTTGAATCAAAGATACCCATGTGCATTGAAAATGCCGGCATATAATCCTTGAGAAGTTCTAAACAGCCCTTGATTGCTGTTTCGATATCCAAACTCCCACAAATTTTTTCTGTTGCCTTTCTAAAAAACAGATTCTCATCCATCATTGCAGTCCTCCTGATAAGCAAATAGTTATTTTTTTACAGAGAAAACATCACAATTGCATAAACCCTTATTCATTTTCCTTTAAATTCCGGCTTGCGTTTTTCCAGAAATGCATTCACACCTTCAGT
>JAOZRI010000055.1 GCA_029940235.1 Desulfobacula sp.
CTGTAGTACATGAGGATTGCAAAAGTTTGAAGCAACGAAGCAGATGGGTGAGTTTACGTTCAAACATTAAAGTTCCATTAACTGACCGCCACAGATATTCAATGCCTGGCCAGTAACATAAGATGATGAATCTGAAGCCAGGAATAATGCCATATCAGCAACCTCTTTCGGTAACCCAATGCGGCCCACAGGAATAGTTTCACACATTTTGAGCTCCTGCTCTTCAACACTTGTATTAAAAAATTTTGCCTCCTGTTCAAAACGCCATTTTTCAAGATCAGTCATGATTTGCCCCGGACAGATGGCATTAACCCTGATTTTAAGACCTGCAAGTTCTTTTGCCATAACCTTGGTAAGCATGATAACACCTGCTTTTGACACAGAGTATGCACCATTGAAAAGCGCCGGGACTTTACCAGCCCGGGATGCAGTATTAATAATATTACCGCCTTTTTCCTGCATAAGCGGAACAATTGCTTTGGACATCCTGAAAACCCCATGAAGATTGACATCAACAGTTCTAAGCCATGCATCCTCATCATAGGTATGAACCCCATTTGGCACACCAAATGTGGCACCGGCGTTGTTGCATAATATATCTATGGTCTGAACTTGCTCCTTGATGACAGATACCATTTTTTCAATGGTTCCACTGTCTGTCACATCAACGTGAACAGCAAGTGTATTTACACCATAAGCTTCTCCCAATTCCTGCACTATCAATGACATCTCATCCATGGAACCTGTCTTGAGATCTGCATTTAAATCTTTGCCGCTCCCGTAATCTGCAATGATAATATTACAGCCCTGTGAAGCAAACTTTTTTGCAATGGCATATCCTATTCCGGTTTTTTTACCAGAACCAGTAATTATTGCTGTTTTTCCCTTTAAATCCATTTTTTCCTCTCCTGTCATCCTTTTATACTTTGCTGCAGCGGTTATTATTACTAATCTGCCAGCAACGTTTATTTAATGCTGTAAATTAATCTTTGCACACTAAATTCGTAAATCTCTTCAAGATTTTGATTTCCAAGAATAGTTTTCTCAAATTTTTTAAAATGGGTTAAGCCATGTAAAGCACCCCAGAACAAGATTGAAAATTTCTGAGGATCTTTCTCTTTAAAAACTTTTTGCTCACTCCCCTCAGCTACAATATTTTGTATTATCAATAAAATTTTATTGCCTGACATATCAATCTGGTTTTTTAAATCTGGTTCAAAAAAAACTTTGGGTGTTGTCAAAAAATAATTAATAAGATCAAAATAATTTTTATGTTCCTGGCTGAAATTATAATAACTTAAGGCTATCTGCCTTAATTTTTCTTCATGGGGGGCTTTAGTTTCTGAAATTTTAAAAATAATAGAATAAAGAAGGGTTAAACCCTCTTCCTGAAGTGCAGTAAAAATCTGTTCTTTGTTTTTAAAATAAAAATAGATTGTGCCAACGCCAAGTTCAGCCTGTTTTGAAATTTTATTGATTGAAACACTATCAATACCGGAAGAGAACAGCAGTTTTCTTGCTGCATCAAGAATCTGATTTTTCCTGTTTTGCCTTTCCAAGGCTTTTCGCTCTTTTACTCCCATTTGACCCAGCCCTTTGATATTTTAACATCCAATGGAACATATTTTTGCAATACGTTCTAAAAATTTATATCCATCATTTTTCGAACGCCATTCTAATATTGATTGGTACTCTAAAAACCTGGGTGTGTCAACAACTATTTTTCAGCACCCCTTGGAAACCTTGAAATGACAAATTAAGGATATACTCAGTTTCAAAACAAGAGGGTGAAACCGTAAAAAATAATTGTTTTTATGGCAGTTTGATTTGCTGTTTTTCCTGATCCTTGCAGGGACGGTATAAAATAGCAACATGGCCAATCATACCTGCAATGTGGGAGTGGGTAGCTTTTGCAATTTCGCTGGTTAAAGAATTTTTGTTTTCTTTATCTTTAAAATCATTAAATTTTATTTTGATTACTTCTGCTGCTTCAAGGGCATTGTCTATCTCTTCAATCAAAGCCTTTGAAAGTCCTTTTTGCCCTATAAAAGCTGATGGATTCAAATTGTGGGCAAGTCCGCGTAAATATTTTTTTTGTGATCCTTTTAACTCTTTCAAAATATATCCTTATAAATTTTATTTGTAAAAATTCTATTATACCACAAAAAACAAAAATGTTTAAGAAGCAATAAATAATGAAGAGATGGATTAAAATTATTTTTCAACAATTTTAAATTTCTCAATACCGGATCAAAATACTAATTATTCATCATATTGACGATGGTGTTTTTGATCACTATTATATACTAATATGGTATGATTTATTATTTTCTTTAACTTAAACAATTAATAAAGGGTGATCAGCATGGCAGACAAAAAAATATCTTTAAATATAGAAGGCATGAGTTGCTCTCATTGTTCAGGCATGGTTCAAAAGACTCTTGAAGGAATTGACGGCATTTGTAATATATCTGTGGATCTCGATGGGAACAAAGCTTATTTTGAAACCACAGATGACAATCTTGTTGAAAAAGCTGTAAAAGAGGTGACTGAAGCAGGATACAAAGCATCAAAAGAGTAATAAATTCACTGAGAAAAAAATCAAGGGGAAAAATCAATGGGTAAGACAACCCAATCAGGTAGTACAATATCAACTCCGAGTGTAAATCTGATGGCTTCCATGGATGAAGCGACTTCAAGCTGCGCAATCCAGCCTGTGGATCCTAAAGCAATCTATGAAAAACCTGGATATAAGTTATACTCCTTTGTGGATAAATTCGTTAAAACAGATACAGGATTTATACCAGTCATTAAATCAAAACTAGATAAAAATGATCTTGTTTCAACCTTTTTTGTCAGGTGTGGAGTCAATAGATATCAATATCGAGTAACACCAGGTCTTTATGGAATTGGAAAGCCAAATAAAAACAGTGAAGTTCTTGTGACTGCAAATTTCAAATTAACCTTTGATCATTTAAGAAAGGAACTTGGCAAAATAAATGCCTGGATTCTGGTTCTGGATACAAAAGGGATCAATGTATGGTGTGCTGCAGGCAAGGGTACCTTTTCAACCATGGAAATTGTAAAAAGAGTTAAAGAGTGTTTCCTTGATAAAATTGTTGATCACAAACGTATCATTGTTCCTCAACTTGGTGCCACTGGAGTGTCTGCAAGGGATGTTAAAAAACAGTCTGGATTCAGAGTTATTTATGGCCCTGTACGTGCCAGTGATATTCCAATGTTTTTAAAAAACAGTAAAAAAGCAGATAAACAGATGAGACAGGCCACTTTTACAATTTATGAAAGATTCATCCTCACACCTGTTGAACTTCAAAACACACTGAAACCAGCTTTAATTACTGCACTTGTCCTCTTAATCATTGCAGGCATAGGCCCTGGAATTTTCTCTTTTGCACACATCTGGGAGAGAGGTATGATATCCATACTGGCTCTTGTTACAGGTATATTATCCGGTGCTCTTATAACTCCGGTACTGCTGCCTTTTATCCCTCCCAGAGAATTTGCCCTAAAAGGAATTATATCAGGAAGTGTTGTTTCTATTTTATTTTTAATTATGGGTTCTTCTATTATTGGTGGTATAACAGGCTTTATGGCACTTTTTTTATTCAGCATAGCAATAAGCTCTTTTCTTGCCATGAATTTTACAGGAACAACTCCTTTTACTTCACCCTCGGGTGTTGAAAAAGAGATGAAACGATATATACCTGCCCAGCTTGGAGCTTTGGTGATTTCATCAGGGTTGTGGATATACTCTGCATTTTGACCTTTTAAAGGATTTATACATGGAAGATTTAAAACTAAGACACCTTAAAGATGTATCAACTCTGGTGCTTGACAAGGAAAGATGTATTGGCTGTAGTTTATGCACTGAAGTCTGCCCCCAGGCAGTGTTTGAAATGCAGGATAACAAGGCGCACATTGTTGATTTTGACGCCTGTATGGAGTGCGGTGCCTGTGTTAACAACTGTCCGTCCCAGGCAATATCTGTCAGCCCTGGAGTTGGCTGAGCTTCCTATATTATCCAGGTGTGGATAAAAGGAGAAGAGAATGCATCGTGCGGTGATGGCGGGTGCTGCTGATAATATTATAATGGAAACAGACAAAAAACATAATTTCGGAAATGCAAATGATTCCCAGGAAACCCTTTTTTTGCAAATGGTCACAAACACCATTAGTGACTTTAAAATGGTTGAAAAAAAGGATAAAATCCTTGTTGCAGTATCAGGCGGGGCTGATTCAATCTCTCTTGTACTCTCCCTGCTGGCTTTAAAAGACAGATATCAAATCAAGCTGGGCATTGCACACCTTAATCATATGTTAAGGAAAGAAGAATCCATAAGAGATGAGGTCTTTGTAAAACAGTTTGCCGACAGACTTGGTCTGCCTTATTTTTCCAGGCAGGTTAATGTAAAAGCCCATGCAAAAAAACATGGTTTATCTGTTGAGCAGGCAGGCAGGGAAGTTCGATATGCATATTTCCAACAGCTTGCCTGTGATCATGGATATACAAAAATTGCCACGGGCCATAACAAAGATGATAATGCTGAACTTGTATTAATGAATCTTCTGAGGGGGTCCGGACCAAAAGGGCTTTGTGGAATTCCACCTGTAAGAAACAACATTTATATCAGACCCCTGCTCAGGATATACAAAAGAGAGATTCTTGATTTTTTAGACTCCATCAATCAGGAGTATATGTTTGATTCTTCCAATGATGACATGACTTATTTAAGAAATAAAATCAGATGCAAATTACTTCCTCATCTTGTATCTGAATTCAATCCTGAAATTATTGATGCCTTGGACAGACTTAGCAATATATTAAAAACAGAAGAGGAGTATTTTGAGATTGAAACTCAAAAAGCGTATATGCTTTGTCTGCAAAAAACTGATGATCTATCTGTTGCTCTGTTTAAAACAAAATTGTCTGATCTTCACCCGGCAATTTTAAACCGGGTGATAAGAGAGGCGATCAGGGCCGTTAAAAACAACCTGAACCGGATTACTCTTGCCCATATTAATGATATTATCCAATTCTCTTTTAATGCTCTTTCAGGCACCAGCCTTGATCTGCCAGGTCAGATAAGAGTGTATAAAGAAAATAAAATTATTATTTTCAGAAAAGAGAAACAACCTCTACGGGATATGGGTAAAAAAGCAAAAGACCAACGATGGGCAGCACAAAAACAGTAAGTAAAAAGAGAGAGCTAAATTTTTTTTTGACGTCTCCCAAGTTTTTCTTGTATATTCATATTTCATGTTTAATATAAAGAGGTGTGAGTTTTGAGGATTGAAGATTGAGAACCCTGATAAAATTGCCAGGCTGTCACTTGTCATCACCCACTACTCACAACTAAATCAATAACAACTTTAATTAAAAAAGAGAGGGTTTTCCTTGAATCATTTTTATAAAAATATTTCTCTGTGGCTGGTAATAGTCCTGATGATGGTCATGCTGTATAATATCTTTAATCAGCAGCAACACACAGGACAGGTGATAGATATAGGTTATTCCCAGTTCCTATCAATGGCTGAAGACGGGCGTATTCAAAATGTTGTAATCCAGGGCCAGGACCTGTTTTTAACCGATGAAAACGGTGCAAAGTATAAATGTTTTGCACCGGAAGATGGTGATCTGATAAGTTTTCTCAGAAAAAATGGAGTTGCTATAAAGGCCAAACCTCCGGCTGAAAACTCCTGGTTCATGTCAATAATTGTCTCCTGGCTGCCCATGATTGTACTGATTGGTGTGTGGATATTTTTCATGCGCCAGATGCAGGGTGGTGCCGGTGGAGGCAAAGCCCTATCCTTTGGAAAAAGTCGCGCAAGGCTGCTGGATGATAAAGGTGAAAAAGTCACCTTTGATAACGTTGAAGGAATTGATGAAGCCAAAGAGGAGTTGACTGAGATTGTGGATTTTCTAAAAAATCCAAAAAAATATACACGACTTGGGGGACGAATTCCCAAAGGTGTGCTGCTTGTAGGGAATCCCGGAACTGGCAAGACTCTCCTTTCACGGGCTGTTGCAGGAGAAGCAGGAGTACCTTTTTTTACCATCAGTGGTTCTGATTTTGTTGAAATGTTTGTGGGTGTCGGAGCCTCAAGGGTAAGAGATCTATTTGCCCAGGGAAAAAAGAATGCACCATGTATTATATTTATTGATGAAATTGATGCAGTGGGACGACAAAGGGGTGCAGGTCTTGGTGGAGGACATGATGAAAGAGAACAGACCCTTAATCAACTGCTTGTTGAAATGGATGGTTTTGAATCCAATGAAGGCGTTATTCTCATGGCTGCCACCAACCGGGCAGATGTATTAGACCCAGCTCTTCTCAGACCTGGACGTTTTGATCGTCAGGTCATGGTGGATATGCCTGATATCAGAGGTCGTGAAGGTATTTTAAAGGTTCATATGAAAAAGACACCTTTAGATGACGATGTGGATCCTGTCATTCTTGCAAAGGGAACTCCAGGGTTTTCCGGAGCAGACCTTGAAAATCTTGTTAACGAAGCAGCCCTTCTTGCAGCCAAGCGGGGGCATGAAAAACTGACCATGAAAGATTTTGAGGACTCAAAAGATAAAGTTTACATGGGCCTTGAAAGAAAATCCAAAGTTATCAAGGAAGAAGAGAAAAGGACAACTGCCTATCATGAAGGCGGGCATGCTCTTGTGGCAAGGTTTCTGCCAAATACCGATACTGTTAATAAAATAACCATTATACCAAGGGGCAGGGCAGCTGGTGTCACCTGGTTTCTTCCAGAAGAGGGAGATTTTAAATACAAGGATCAGCTTGAAAATGAGCTTGCAATTGCCTATGGAGGCCGTGTTGCTGAAGAGATAATTTTTAAAAGAATCAGTACGGGAGCATCCAATGATATCAAGCAGGCAAGCAAACTTGCAAACTCTATGGTCAGGACATTTGGCATGGGTGACAACTTAGCGCCTCTCTCCTATGAAGACCACAATGATAATATTTTTATAGGTCGTGAAATGACCCAGGCAAAAGCCTATTCCGAAGAGACCGCAAGACAAATCGATGCTGAAGTAGCTTTAATTATCAACCAGGCATACAAAACTGCAAAAGAAATTCTTGAAGATAATATTGAACTGCTCCATGCATTGACTGATCTTCTTATTGAAAAAGAGACTGTACTTGGACCGGAACTTGACGACCTGATTGCATCCATACGACCGGAGTTTGATTTTTTTGGAAAAAAGAACACCTATACAAAACCTCAAAGACCCAATAAGCCAAGAGAGCAAACACAATCAGAAACTAAGGAAAAGCCAGAGGATATTAAAAAAGAGGATATTAAAATTGTTGATGAAGCTGATATAAAAAAAGATGAGACTGCTTCTGATAAAACAGATGGTAAGGAAGATAAATAATCATAAGATAGTATATAATGTCACAATTTTCACTTCAATTTAATAATTTTAACCTGGAACTTGGGTTCCGAACATGTATCATGGGAATTTTAAATGCCACCCCGGATTCATTTTCCGACGGCGGCAGATTCAATACCTTTGAAACAGCAGTAGAACAGGGAATCAAACTTGCTGAAGATGGAGCACATATTCTTGATATTGGTGGTGAATCTTCAAGACCTTTTGCAACACCGGTTTCAGAGCAGGAGGAACTTGACAGAGTCATACCTGTGATTGAAAACCTTTCAAAACTTATTAATATTCCCATTTCCATTGATACTGTAAAATCCAATGTTGCAAAAGAAGCACTTAATGCCGGAGCTTCCATTATCAATGATATCTCTGCTTTTGAAAAAGACCCTGCCATGGCTGATCTTGTTGCCAAAAGAGATATACCTGTTGTTCTCATGCACATGAAGGGAACTCCGAAAACAATGCAGATTGATCCTGGCTATGATGATTTAATGTTTGAAATCACAGATTATCTAAAATCCAGAGCAGAATATGCAATACAAAAAGGCATACAAAAAAAAAACATAATACTTGATCCAGGCATTGGTTTTGGCAAAACCATTGAACATAATCTTGTTATTATAAATCATCTTGTAAAAATTACAGATCTTGGTTTTCCAGTTCTCATGGGTCCTTCACGAAAATCATTTATTCAAAACATTCTCAGTAAAAAAGAGAATGTCAAAATTGATTCAGACAATATCAAAACTCAATACGGCACCATGGCTGCTGTTGCTGCATCTATACTCAATGGAGCTCACATTGTACGGGTACATGATGTTGAAAAAGTAAAATCTTTTACCCATATTATAGATTCAATCTCCAATGCATAAATCCAGGTTTCTCTTAATTGTCATGCTTCTTTTTTTGGTAGCTTGTACCACAGAACCTGTGGAGACAGATCTTCTTCTTCCCGTTGATTTTTCCAATATCCCTAATAATATGATTTTAACTGATTTTCATACTGATAAGATAGAAATCAAGATCCAGGCTGCTCCCAAATTAATGGAACTTACCAACAAAGAAAATATCCGCTATACAGTGGATTTATATACTGATCTTGAATTTGACCCTGCAGGCGCTTCTGATTCCATAGAACCTGGTGCATATTTAATTCCGGTGGAGTTAAAACGAATTCCCATGAATCCTGGAATAACAATTTTAAGTATTAACCCCTCTTATTTAAGTGTTCAGCTTGAAAAAAAAATTGATAAAACATTTAAAATTACCACACCCTATGAAGGTCTGCCCGCCAAAGGATATATTGCCCTTGAGCCTATTATAACTCCCAACAATATAAAATTAACAGGTGCAGCTCCTTTTATTAACTCCATTAAAATTTTAAAAACAAAACCCATTGATCTTGCCAATGCAAAAAAAACTTTTCAAAAAAATATACCTCTTGACCTTAATAATACATCTGTAATTTCATCACCTGATCATATCATCTCTGTAAAAATTCCAATTGTTCAGCAATTGATTTCAAAGACAATAGAAAATATTCCCATACAGATATATAATTGCCCTGCCCCTGCAGATTCTGCAAATATTGCACCTTCAAAAATCACAATCAAGATTAAAGGTCCTTTTGAGGCTTTGAACAACAAAGAAATTATGGATCAGATATATTCATTTATTGACATGAAAGATTTAAAACCAGGAGTATATGCCCGGCATGCATATATTAACATCCCTGTGGGTTTAATAATGACAGATGCCACGCCACAGGTATTTACCATAAAAATAGAGTGAACTGCCATTGGCAGATCTGTTCTTTCACCCAGGTTGGGGTGAGAGGCATAATAAGAGTTTGAAAAATTAATATAATAAGGAGAATCTCATGCTTCTTGTGATTGATGTGGGTAATACAAATACAGTTATAGGTGTTTATAACGATGATACTCTTGAACAGGACTGGCGGATTCGAACAATACGGGATACAACAGCTGATGAATTTAATATCCTTGCCAACTCACTTTTTGCAGACAAAAACCTTGAACGTGAAAAAATCACAAAAACCATTATCTCCTCGGTTGTTCCGTCAGCTGTTCCCATATTAAATGCTTTTTGTGAAAGATATTTAAAATTAACGCCCACATGGATAAATCCTGATTCTGTGAAAAAATTGATGCCTATTTTATATAATAACCCCAATGAAGTCGGCCCGGACAGAATTGTGAATGCAATAGCTGCCTATGCTATATATAAAACAGCCATGATAATTATTGATTTTGGAACTGCCACAACTTTTGATGTCATATCCAGTAAAGGAGAATACCTTGGTGGAGCAATTGTCCCGGGTGTCATGATTTCTTCCGAAGCTCTTTTTCAAAAAGCATCCAGACTTCCCAGAGTAGAAATATTCAAAGCCCCTGGCAGGGTTATTGGTAAAGATACAATTGAAAGTATAAAATCCGGTATTATATATGGGAATGCTGCCATGGTGGATGGCATGGTTGAAAGAATGGCAAAGGAGATGGAAACAAAACCAAAAATCCTGGCCACAGGCGGACTGGCTCCTTTAATTGCAGGCGCATCCCACACCATTGAAAAGATAGAGCAGTCACTGACACTGGATGGTCTGAAAATCATCAGTAATTTTATTGAGAATGGGTCGTGAAAAACCTTTTTATTCTATTTTTAATTTTTCTCTATTCTCCTTACACTTTTGCTCTTGAACCAGAAGAAGTCCTTGTTGTTGCAAACCTTAATGTAAAAGAGAGTAAAAAACTTGCCCGATTCTATATGGACAAAAGACAGATCCCCAAAAAAAATCTTGTTTTACTGTCCATTACGGATAAAGAGACCTGCACCAGGGATGAATATACAAAAACAGCCATTCCCCCCATAAGAGAATTCTTAAATCATAACAATCATATAAGAGCTATTGTCACAATATTTGGAGTTCCCCTGAAGATTGCCTCTCCCGGTCGAACCAAAGCTGAAAAAACAAAATTACACAGGCTTGATAAATTAAAACAAAAACTTGAAAATCAACTGTTTCAAGATGAAACTATTGAAGCAAAAGCCAAGTCAGGAGAATCATCTAAATTATCAGATATAAAAAAAGAGATATCAGACTTTAAAAAATCAATCGACAAGGTGGCATCTTTTGATTCTGAATTAAGCCTTGTTAAAAAGGATAATTATGATCTTAATATGTGGCTGCCAAATCCATATTACCTCGGGTTTAGAAACCAGCCCCTTGATATCAAGCGTTCTGAAGTTTTAATGACAAGCAGACTTGATGGTGCCAGCGCAAAGATTGTAAAACGCATTATCAATGATACCATTGAAGCTGAAAAACAAGGAATCAAAGGTTCAGCATATTTTGATGCAAGGTGGAAAGACCCAGGCCAAGAAAAAAAACTTGAGGGCTATGCTTTCTATGACAGATCCATCCATGGAGCATCACAACTTCTTTTAAAAGAGAAAAGAATCAATGTTGTACTCAATGATGAAAACACCTTATTTCAAGATGGGCAATGTCCTGATGCTGCACTTTACTGCGGCTGGTACAGCCTTGCAAAATACATTGATTCCTTTAAATGGGTAAAAGGATCTGTGGGATATCACATTGCAAGTTCAGAGTGTACAACCTTAAAAAAAAAACACAGCCAGGTGTGGTGTAAAAAGATGCTGGACAATGGGATTGCAGCAACAATAGGCCCTGTGGGAGAACCTTATGTCC
>JAOZRI010000056.1:0-10578 GCA_029940235.1 Desulfobacula sp.
AGGGCAAAAACAATATCCAAAGGTAAATGAATGCCGATTGTCTTGTCAAACAGTAGTTTTGCCTCGCAGGGGAAATCTTCATCTGCGAAATAGTACAATACTGCCACAGGAATGGTCGGGGTAATTTGAAACATAAAGGCAGCATCTGCCATATCAAGGCTGATACCCTTTAATTTTATACATGTTTGTTTAAAAGCATCCATGTTATTGCCAAACCTTGTGGTAATTACATCCCCGGGAATGGTATGGGGCCCCCGGAAGAAAGCTGCTCCCCCTGGAATATCCTTTTCTGATACCCACTCTCCCAAAGGCTTGATATCTTTGGATTTCATAAGATAATATAGGATAAAAAGGTATAAAAAATCCTGATAGGTTTTTAAGCCTGCTCCCTGGGGTATGACTTCATATCTATTTAAATTAACACAATAGTCATACCCCCAGATATTTACAAAATATTGATTTTCTGCCTTATCGAATCTGCAATTGGTTCGTAACACAACATCTTCAGGGTCACAGGCTTTAAGGTCTGAAAATATGGTTTTATCTATTTTATATTTTTCTATGACAATGTTTCCTTAAATAGTTTGAATTGTGATTGTGATATTCCCTGCACTCCAAAGGGACGTTCTTTTCCATCGTGGCAGTCTGATCCCCCTGTAATAATCAATTTATGTTTTAAAGCCAATGAACTGAGTCTGTTTTGATATTCATCTGTATGGCCAGGGTAATAGACTTCAAGACCCTGAATACCAGCTTCAAGAAATTCAGGGAAAATTTTTTCTACTATTTCAAAGGGAGGCAGCACCTCTTTATAATGCCCCTGACCCGGGAAAGAACCAGCTGCCGGGTGTGCAAGAACAGCAAGAATTTTGTTCTTTTGGATAAAACCAATAATCTCTTTTAATTGAATACCCGAAGGCAGATAAGCTAAGGAGTTATTGCCGATAATTGTATTAATGGTGTTGCTGTCAGTGATATTAAATGACTCTTTCAAGACAATGGCAAAATGACGTCTGGTTGCGTTACTGCTTAAAGCGGCAATATCGTTAAATTCCAGATCTCTTTTTAAAAGAGGAGTTTCCCCTCCTGATCTCAAGGATTTAGGACCAAAAAATTTATTTATTTCATTAACCCTTGCCCTTACTAATTTTTCTCCCCTTCCTTTTGCCAGAATATTTTTTAATTCCTTTACAAATTTTTTATCGCAAAGCATACTTTTGGTAAAATAACATAAAAGATGCAGTGTCCCGGTAAAATAAGAACGCTTGAATCTTATGGAGACTTCCACACCAGGGATTACTTCAATACTGTATTTTTCCCCTGCCTTAATTGCCTCTTTTAATCCATTAAGGGTGTCATGATCTGTGATTCCAATGGCCTTGATCCCTCTAATCTTTGCCTGTTCCACCATTTTATCAGGTGTGAAATCTCCATCAGATGCTGTTGTATGGTTGTGTAAATCTGCAAATATTTTTTGTTCCATGATTTTTCCTGTAATTTAAGTTTTTATCTATTTTATAGATATCTATATCAAAATTCAATTTGTTTCCATCAATATCTGGTATTTAAATTTTTTGATAACACATTACAGGCTGATGAAATATTTTATTTTTTTTAAGATATTATTTGATTTTTTTCAATTAAATGTTAGAAGGGAAAAGGCAATTTTTATTTAACACTGTTTTAGGGGAAGAGGAGTAATTATGGAAAAGAGAAATAATGACATGGATTTAATAAATGAACTCGGACAGGTAGATTCCATAGAAAAAGCTAAAGCCATATTTAAGCAGTATATGGATGAAGAGCATTTAAGCAGAATCTTGAAAATTAAGAATCCTGCTATTTTGATAAGAATTGCCAACTCAATTGCTCTTTGCAACCCCCGTTCTATTTTTGTAAATACAGGCTCGCCTGAAGATCTGAAGTTTATTAAAGATCTTGCCATTGAAAAAGGAGAAGAGAGCCCGCTTGCCATGGAAAACCATACCATTCATTTTGATCTTGCAAAAGAGCAGGGAAGAATTGTTGACAGAACATACTATATTGCAAACCCTGAGGATCTGGTAAGTTCCCTTGCCAACAGAATGGACAGACCAACTGCTTTTGAGCAGATCAAATCCAATATGAAAGATATTATGAAGGATATGACAATGATTATTGGATTTTACATGAGAGGCCCAGTGGGAGCTCCTGTATCAAATCCAGCTCTTGAAATTACAAGTTCCACCTATGTATCCCACAGTGCAGAACTGCTTTACAGAAATACCTATGCTGATTTTGAGCAGGAAGTTGAAAAACTTGGACATTTTTTCACAAACGTTCACAGTGAAGGTTTAAACAGGGATGAAGACCTGCCCAATGCAAGGGTATTCATGGATAGAAAATTTCAAACCACCTTTAGTTTTAACTGCACCTATGCCGGCAATACCCTGCTGCTTAAAAAAGGAAATCACAGGTTTGCAGTGGATAAGGCTGTTTACACCAACCTTGGAAATGAACTGTCAGAACATATGTTTATTACAGGCATTCATGGTCCCAATGGTCGTGTAACCTGGGTTGCAGGCGCAGCTCCCAGCGGATGCGGAAAGACCACCACTGCCATGGCTGGCAATGTGTTCATTGGTGATGATCTAGCCCAGATGTGGATAGCAGATGACGGCTCCATACGATCCATCAACCCAGAAGCTGGAATTTTCGGTATTGTGGAAGATGTTAATATTGAAGGTGATCCTTATTTAATGAAGGTTCTAAGAAAACCAGGGCATGAAGTAATATGGTCAAATGTTCTTATTGACGAAAACAGGGTTCCCCACTGGCTGGGTAATAATGAAGAACACCCTGATAAAGGTTTTAATTTCCAGGGGGAGTGGTTTGATGGTAAAACCGGTGATGATAACAAGCCTGTGCCTCTGTCCCATCCAAATTCAAGATGCACATTAAGATCATCTTCCCTTGATAATTACTCAGATGAAGCTGAAAACCCAGATGGTGCTTTGACAAGGGTTTTTACATACTCGGGCAGAGATGCAGACACCATGCCTCCTGTGTGGGTGGCAAAAACTTCCGATGCAGGCGTTGTTATCGGCGCATGCATAGTCTCTGCTGCCACTGCAACAGAAGTTGGAGCCACAGGCATTAAAAGAGCTCCATGGGCTAATGCTCCTTTTATTCCGGGTGCACTTGGCGATTACATGGATGCACAATTTAGATTTTTTGGAAATGATAAAATAAAAGATGAATATAAACCTGTAATGGCAGGCCTGAACTATTTTCTCACAGATAAAGCCCGTGGCGGTGACTCCTCAAAACTCATAGGCGAAAAAAGAGATGTAAAAGTATGGCTCTCCTGGTTAGAGAGATATGCCCACAATGAAGTTGAATATATTGAAACACCCATTGGCAATCTTCCAAAATATGAGGATTTAAAATCACTGTTTAAAGATATTATCAATAAAGAGTATACAAAAGATCTTTATACTAAACAATTCTCCTTGTATCTTGATAATATCCTCCAGAGAGTAGAGCTGCAGCAGGAAGCCTATTCAAAGGAGGAGAATATTCCAAAGACTCTATTTGATATATTGACTGAACAAAAAAAGGAACTTGTAAAATTAAAAGATGCCCATGGATCTATTGTGTTGCCGGATGAATTTTAATATTTATCTAATTTAAATTTTGATCCAGGGCCTGACGGATTGTTTTTGCAAAATTATTGATATTAACAGGTTTTAATAAAAAATCTTTAATGCCGATTGATGCTGCCTGCTCCCTGGATATTATATCACCAAAGCCTGTACAAAGCAGTATGGGGATATCAGGGCGTATTTGAATCAATTGTTTAGATAGTCTATCTCCAGCCATATTGGGCATTGCCATGTCAGTTATGACAATGTCAAATCTGTCAGGCACTGCCCGAAAGACTTCAAGGGCTTCAACACTGCTGGTGCGGGTGGTAACTTTATAACCGAGGCGCTTTAAAATCTCTTTTTCCATGAGGATTATTGCCTCTTCATCATCCACAAGTAAAATGTGTTCAGAACCGCCTGTTAGCGCTGTATCACCATAATCAGCCTCTAATTCTGGTTCAGATTGTATTACAGGCAGATAAACATGGATACTTGTACCTTTTCCAATCTCACTGTCGACTTGAATACCTCCACCCATTCCAATAACAATGCCATGCACAACCGACAGCCCCATTCCTGTGCCTTTGCCCTTCTCTTTGGTGGTAAAAAAAGGATCAAAAATTTTGGTAATGAGTTCACTGCCCATGCCTGCACCTGTATCAGATATGGTAAATCTTGTATAGGTGCCCTGGTGCATATCTGGATTGATCAGGTCGGATGGCCCAAGCTCAATCTCTTTAAGGCTTATTGTCAATTTTCCGCCTGTTTCATTCATTGCATAACAGGCATTGGTTATAAGATTCATTATTATCTGGTGTATTTTTGTGGGATCGCCTTTAATTGTGCTGCAATCTTTATCAATATCCCGGGTGACTTTTATATTATCAGGTATTGAAGAATCCATTAGTTTTAAAGCCTCTTTGATGACAGGTTGAATTTTCATCAACCTTGTTTCTCCCTTTTCCTGCCTTGAGAAATCAAGAATCTGCTTTACAAGGTCCCGGGCTCTTAAAGCCCCTGAATAAATTTTAGTAAGGCTTTTGTGTGTGGAGCTCTCTTCTGGAAAATCACCTAGGAGCATCTCTGTATGCCCCATGACAGGGAAAAGAATATTATTAAAATCATGGGCAATGCCCCCTGCAAGGGTTCCTATGGATTCCATCTTTTGCGTCTGAATAATCTGTTCCTGAAGATTTTTAACTTGTTGTTGAGATAATATTTTCTCGGTTACATCCCTGCCCATACCGCTGATATAGGGTTCCCCGACAGCTGGTTCAACAAGAGAACTTTTATACTCAATATAAATTTTCTCCTTATCTTTTCTATAATAATAACTGACACCCTCACAAAAGCCCTGTTTTTTAACTACTTCAAGATATCGAGCGTTAAACTCTTTTGCAAATTCCAATGACATGAATTCAGTTGCCCTGCGTCCGATAAATTCATCCATATCATAACCGAAAAGTCTATGCATGGCAGGATTGACCGAAGTAAAAACTCCATCCAGATCCATGGTATAGATAAGGTCGGTAATGGAATTGAAAAGACCTCTAAATCTGGTTTCTGATTTTTCAATGGATTCTTGTTGTTGAAAAATCACCCTGTCTGTATTTTGCAATACTTTGAAAATTAAATAGAGGGTCATGGATAGAAGGATGCAGGCAGTAACTGCGACTATGGCAGTAAACAGTTGATACTGTTTCAGATCTTTAGATATATCAACAAAAAGCAGCATATCGCCGATTTCTGAATCTGAAGCATCTGTAATATCTGTGGCAAGGACATGCCATGATTTGTCATTATATTTTGTTATTGCATCTATGGTATGATGTCTATGACTTTTTTCTGTAAGAAAATGTTCCCATTTAGTGGGAAATTCAGGAAGAGATGTATAAATTAACACTTTTTCCACAAACTGATTCCAATTTACCTGTCTGTCAATCATTGCCATTCCTGTTTCCCATTGGGACTGATTAAGTCTGTATTTATAGATGCCTAAAGCAATCTCTGTTCCAGGTTCTTTATGAATGCTGCCCAAAATATCTTCTATCTCTTTGCCAAGTTCAATATATCCCACAAGCAGATCATTTAAAAAAACCGGCTGTACCACTCGAAGTGTCAAGGTGCCAAGGGGGCCAAGTTCTATACCAGATGAGGATTTTTCAGTTTGTATGGAATCAAACAGTGTGAATCGGCCAATAGTATCGCCATATTTTTCTTTTTTATGTAGCCGTAACAGATTAACCCTGTCAGGAAGATGGAAATAGAAATGGGTTATGCTATAATCTTTTTTAAGCCTTGTAAAAAGATCTTTATAGCTTAAGAAGAGGGCATGCCTGTCATGCCTTTGTAAATTTCTGGGTAAATTAACATCACGAAGAATAATATTTTCCAGAGCAGTCAATACTCGGGATTGTTCCTCTATGGTACGGGACAGCATTTTATTTGCATTTTCTAATATTTGCAAACTGGATTGTTCCAATGATTTTTTCTGGGTATAAACAAGGATTATGCAAAAGGAGGATAGAAGCAAAATGAGTACACAGGCTAATGGAATAAGCAGCCTTTTTCGCACAGTATGGCCTGAATATTTTGTTTTGCCTGTAATATTATTGCGGTCAAACTCTCCAAACATTGATAGTGTTACCCTGTTTAAATATTATGGGAATTGAGATTTATTATCATCTTACTACACATTGTGGTACTAATTCAATGACATTGTATTAATACTGAAGATTTATTCTCCTATACTATAATCTAGATTAAGGCTTTTAATAAAAAAAGGCTGTTGAACTATAATCAGCAGCCTTTTTTAGTACTTTCAATATAACTTTGAGTCTATTTTATTCCAGGCATTATTCAAGTCCTGGTTTTTCCATGACCTCGTACATGATATCATTGATGAACTTCACATGCATGTCCACTCCATAATCCCCTATAATATCTTCCATGCCGCTGTGACAGTTATGGCAGGGGGTAATCAGGATTTCGGCACCTGTATCTGCGCATTGCTGTGCTTTTATCCTGTTTGTTGACACTCTTTTTTTCTTAAAGGGAGGGCCGCAGTTAATAACTCCACCGCCTGCATTACAGCAATAATTGTGCTCACGGTTCGGATGCATCTCAATAAAATTTTCACAAAGCTCATTTATAACATAACGTGCTTTCTCATGAAGTCCTCTTCCTCTTATAGTGTTGCATGGATCGTGCAGGGTTACTGATTTTTTATATTTTTCCTTTACTTTGATTTTTCCACTCTTTAAAAGATCATAATAAAATTCAATGGCATGAACCATGGGAACAGGAGGCATGGCCCAGCTCACCCATCTGTTACCCATATCATATGCAGCGCGGAAAGCATGACCGCATTCGCCCATAACTATTTTCTTAACCTTAAGCCTTTGCGCTGCTTCATAATGGAATCTTTTATTTCTGCCCATTATTTCGCTGTCACCTGTAAACATTGCCATATCACTGTTATCCCATCCTGGAAAGGACGGCATTGTCCAGTTAAGGCCTGCTGCATTAAAAATTATGGCTGTCTGGTAAAGCAGTTGCGCCAGAAATTTTGGCTCCGGGCCTATGACTGAATACATGAAATCTGCCCCCTCTTTATCAAGGGGAATCCTGCAGTCAGGAATCTCTTCTCTTGAATCCTCCTCCTGCCATTGAAGGGTATCTATCCACTCATCCTCTTTAACCCACATCTGATTTTGAGTAACAGAATGGCTGTGAGCTGTATCCTGTATATAGAGGGGAGTTACCCCGCACAAATGGCATATTCTTCTTACAACACTCATTACATAAGCTATGTCTATACCAAAAGGGCAATACTGGACACAGCGTTTGCAGAGGTTACACTCTGTAGAAGCAATCTCTGAAGCTTTTTTAATAAATGCAGGAGAAACATTGCCTTTTTTTGCCAAAATAACGGACATAGTACGTTTCACCTTGGCAGAAGGGGTAAGTTTGGGATCTCTTTTTGTGGAAAGATACATGTGGCAGGCATCTGAACAGAGCCCGCAATGGACACATGTATCAACATAAGCTTTCAGCCTGGCACCTGTTTCACCACCAATAACCTTATCCACAACTTTTGCAATTCTTTCTTTGGTCAGCCTTTCAGTTCCTGTTTCAAGACCTTGATCAATAATATTTTTTTCATATTCTATATAGGGTAATGCCATCCATCTTCTCCTTATCAATCATATTTTTTCTTGACAGGGCTTTTTACCAATCCCTTGCATGTCTTACTTTCCCAAACTCAGATCCAATATAAGCTCTTGTAAATACGGCATATAACATATGGCTGAGCTTTGTAAACGGTATTGCAACAAGCATGATTTCACCTGAAAGGATATGAAGTATCACCCAGAAATGATAGCTGCCAACATTATGGTAAGCAAGAAAGCCTGTTATAAAAGGTGCTGCAGTTATGAGCAAAACACCAAAATCCGATGCATCCGTTAAAAATTTTACTTCTCTTAAAACAAGTCTTCTAATTAAAAAAATAATACTGCATATAATAACAAGTAGAGTTACAGTATCTGTAAAACTTTCCGGCAGGCTTGGCCAGGAAAATCCCCATGCGTTATGAAACATGACAACATGGGCACTTACGAAAAAAGGCATTATAACAAGACCTGCATGGAAAATAAAAGTTGTAATGGTCATTAAAGGACGTTTACGCCAGTTTACTGTGGCAAAAGGAATAATCCAGTGCATTATTGATCTTAAACTGTATTTAAGGCTCATATAAGTATATATATATCTCTCTTTTTTATTAACAAGTACAATCAAATTTCGGATTCTGTAAATACTTCCACCTATAAAAATAATAAAGGCAAGCCATACAAGAGGACCGCTTACAAAATTATAAATGCCGTTAAAATTATTCATTTTTATTTATTCCCCTTTTTATCTTTCAAAATTCATTCACAGGAATTATTCTTCTATAATATTTACCATCTTCCACACTGCGACAAAGTATTTTACTGCCATCAGGACTGAAAACAGGCTCCCACACTTCGTCGCACATTTTATTCCAAAGTCTGCCGTCCACCGCAATTGTTCTTTTGCCGTTCTTATCAATTTTTGCAGCAACTTTATTTCCGTCCGGGCTGAAAACAGGTTTCCAGACCATATCGCACTTCATGTCCCAGGCATTTCCATTATCGCAAATCGTATATTGTTCTTTGTCAGTTCCAATACAGGCAACCCTGCTGCCATCTGGACTGAATACAGCATCTGTTACCATATCACCAAATGTGATATTCCAGGGTTTTCCATCAACAGCTATTGTCCATTTCCCATAGGATGAAGCAACAATGGCAGCAATTTTTTCACTCTCTTTACTTACCATCTGTTGCCAGACCTGGGTAAAGCGGCTGTCCCATAAAATATTATCATCACAGGCCAGGGTCCAGCCATCTTTCAGTTTAACCGGAGCTATTACAGCATTTGTATTGGGATGAAATATCGGCTGCCACACACAACCGTAGACAGTGTTCCATGGTTTACCATCCACAACTATGGTATAGTCATATAAATTGTGCCTCACTTCTGCTGCAAGACTTGAACCATCTGCATTAAATGCCATATTCCAGACATTTACAAAATTTTTATCCCAGGGTACACCATTTACAGCAGCGGTAAAAGCTCCTTCCTGAAATTTAAAAACTTCTGCCTGACCAAGGGGAATTGTCTGGACCGATGAGGCTGATTTTTTCCCATCTGCACTTAAAATCATGCAGGTCATAAAGGTGTATGAATCTTCCCATGGCACATCATTTACCGCCATGCAGTATTCCGTATCTGTCTGACTTGCCACAGCAATTGCTTTCCCATCATTACTGAATTTTAAATCCCAGATAAAATCAAAAATAGTTTCCCAGGGTTTTCCATCCACAACCGGTTTCCATTCATCATCTGCGGCAGAAAGTACTATAAGTCTGCCATCGGGAGAATATCTTAATGAATAGGCTTTTTCAAAGGGTTCTTCTATTTCCCAGGCCTTACCATTTTCACACACATTAAATTCTGCTTCATCTGTATTTACAATGGCTGCTATTTTCTCGCCGTCAGGACTGACATAGGGTTCTTCAACCCAGTTATACGAGTCTTTCCACTCGTTTAGATCGGAAACCAGTTTTTCTTTTGTTTCCCAGTCCCAGTTTGCTGTATCTGTCATACTATCTCCTTTGAGTATTCAAAAATTTCTTTACGAGATATTTTGTATTTTATTATCATGCAATGCATATTTAAAATCAATCCTCTTCGGTTCCTGTCAAAAAAAGCCAGAAACCAACCACACATATCAGAGAAATTCCCATAATAATGTATGTTATGGATTCAGTATGCAGCATATAATCTTGAAGTGTATAAATCATATCTTCCATTTGTATATCCCTTTTCAGTGATGTTTTTCTTTAAAATCAGGGTGTTCATAAAAAACCGGCATTCTTGTAACAATAAATCTGAAAACAAGCATCAGGCATGTTACCATGAATATGGAAAGCATGACTTCCATCCAGGATGGAATATATCTTTCACACAGAGGTTTTTGCCAGTTAAAGGCTATTATACTTACATTGAGCCTGTTTAAAACAATACCTATTACAGATAAAGCTGCAGTAAATTTTATCAGCCCCAGGTTTTGATCCCTCGACCCTATGGTAAAAAGAAAACAGGGCAGTGCAACAAACCCGAGAACTTCCACAAGAAACCAGATTCCGTATGGAGTACCGAGAAGATGCCAGTGGTTGCCGGCAGCAACTCCAACAAGTTTTACTACAAAATATCCAAATAAAACCATGGCAGCAGCTTTTGCATACCCAAAAACAAGGGGTTCATGCTCTGCAAGATAGGTTTTATCCATTTTTGAATGAAATGCCTTGTGGGATAAAGAGCCTTCAAATATCACCATGGAAAGTCCGGCAACTATACTTGAAAC
>JAOZRI010000056.1:10588-11147 GCA_029940235.1 Desulfobacula sp.
TAAAAGTGCTCCAAGGGATGACTGGTGCAGAGTTGATAAGACAACACCAAATATTGTAAGCACCATGGTTACTTTTACGGCAATATTACGGGCTTTTTTCCATCCAAGCCACTCAAGGGGTACTGGAGTAAATTCTAAGAAAAGAACTATGAGATAGAGCATTACACACAAACCCACTTCAAACAACAGTGAGGTTGTACCCTGCTGGACAATAAAAGGATATGCCATTAAAAGACGGTCTGGACGTCCCACATCATACAGAAGCGAGACAAGCACAGTTGCATATCCTAAGAAACCTGTCAATATGGCAGGTCTTACAGCAGAGTGATATTTTTTCATTCCAAAGATATAACAGGCAGCTGAAGTTGTATAACCGCCTGCAGCAAGGGCAACCCCGCACATAAGATCAAAGCCTATCCAAAGACCCCAGGGCTGAGTATTGGAAAGGTTTGTCACTGAGCCAAGACCCTTTGTAAATCTTAAGATTGTAAGCACCAGTCCCACAATTACAATTACTCCTGCAATAACATTAAAGGGAGTAAACAGTGATTTATTTTCC
>JAOZRI010000366.1 GCA_029940235.1 Desulfobacula sp.
GCTTCTGGTTCCCTGGGCACACGATATTCTCATTGCAATAGAAAACAGGGATATTGATCTTTCTAAATATAATCTCTCCCAGTGGAGACTTATGCATGCCGGAGCCCAGCCGGTCCCGCCAAGTTTAGTGGAAACCTGGCAAAAATATTTTCCAGGACAGGATTATGATACCAATTACGGCCTGACAGAATCAACAGGCCCTGGATGTATTCATCTTGGAGTTGAAAATGTTGATAAAACAGGTCCCGGCCCCATTGGGCTTCCTGGCTCTAACTGGAAAGCAAAAATTGTGGACAAACAAGGTGAACAACTTTTTGGTAATGAAACAGGAGAGCTCATTGTCAAAGGTCCAGGAGTAATGAAAGAGTATTATAAAAATCCTGAGGCAACAAAAAAGACACTTAAAAACGGCTGGCTCCATACAGGTGATATTGCAAGATATGATATCAACGGCTTTATCTGGCTTGTGGACAGAAAAAAAGATATGATTATCTATGGTGGAGAAAATATCTTTCCAAATGAAATTGAAAATTTTTTCCAGAATAATGACAAAATTAAAGATATTGCTGTTATTGGTATTCCCGATGAACGGCTTGGAGAAATACCTGCCGGCATCATAAGTGTAAAACCTAACTGTATGCTGTGTGAAAGTGATATAATTGAATTCCAGCAGGAACTTCCCCGGTATAAACAATTAAAAAAAATATTTTTTGGTGATGTACCAAGGAATCCAACCGGCAAAATAGAGAAACCAAAACTCCGAAGAATATATGCCCAAGACAAACGAAAAGATATTAAAGAACTTTTTCGATAGCTGCCATGGCTGTTTCATTACTTTGTATGTGCCTTCAGAGTATTGTGCAGCTATCAGCTATAATATGACGATTCCATAAAGGAGACAAATTGAAAAAAGAATTCCATAAAAACTTTCTGATACAATTGTTCTGCTTTCTTGCCTTATTTGGCTTTATCGCTGTAAAGCCTTCCTTTTGCAATGATATTATTAAAGAGGATATTTTAACAGCACTTGAACAAAAATATTCAGGCAGAAGTTTTTCAACAGATTTTACCCAGATTTCAAAACTTGATGCCCTTGATATAACAGAAAAAGCTTCTGGGAAAGCATTCTTCTCCCATCCAGGAAAAATGAAGTGGCAATATCTCAAACCCCAACACCATGAAATTATAACCAATGGCAAATCTCTATGGATTTATCGACCAGAAGAGAAACAGGTCATGCAGGGAGATGCATCCCAATTTTTCCAATCCGGCGCAGGCGGTGCTTTTTTATCGGATATATCCCTTATCAGAAAAAATTTCATTATAAATGTAAAAGAGGTCACAGCCAATTATGTTGAAATCGATCTTATTGCAAAAAAAAAGAGCAGAGATATCTCTTCAATTATTATCAGGATATCACAAAAAACCAGTGAGATTGAAAGGGTTGTTACCTACAATGCTTACAACGACACTACTCTATTTGAATTTGGCAATATTCAATTTAAAAAAAATAACCATGAAATATTTGACTTTAAAATACCTGAAGGGGTTGATATAATAGATATGGACTAACCGCCATGTGACGGATCTGGTTATCCACCACACAGTACCCTTAAAAGGCAGCAAACAAAGCATGAAAGAATCAAGGCTGTTAGCTAGTCTTTCATATAAATTGCTGTAGATGATTTGCAGAGGACATTGCCACAAAACAAGTAACAATTTAAAGGTTTTAATATGAAAAACAGAATCAGACAGCTCGTCAAAGAGAAAAATGCAATTATTCTTGCTCACAATTATCAGCCCCCTGAAATCCAGGATGTAGCAGATCTTTGTGGAGATTCATTGGAACTGAGTATCAAAGCATCAAAGACAACAGCAGATATTATAGTATTCTGCGGCGTTCACTTCATGGCTGAAACTGCATATATACTCTCTCCTGAAAAAACCGTTCTCTTGCCCAACCCTGATGCAGGGTGTCCCATGGCAGATATGGTTGATCCAGAATCATTAAAAGAAAAAAAACAGGCTCTTGGTAATATCCCAGTTGTAACCTATGTAAACTCTTCTGCTGCAGTTAAGGCAGTGTCGGATATCTGCTGCACCTCTGCCAATGTAATTAAAGTTGCCAACAGCATTGATGCCAATGAAATATTGATGACACCTGACAAAAATCTTGCCCAGTATGCTGCTGCAAACACAGATAAAAAAATTCATCTCTGGGAAGGATACTGCCCCTTTCACAACACTTTGACACCACAGGATGTAAATAAAGCAAAAAAAGATCACCCAGGCGCCTGCTTTATTGCACACCCGGAATGCCCGCCTGAAGTGCTCAAGCTTGCAGACAGCATTCAGTCAACTTCAGGAATGATAAAATTTGCAGGAGAGTCTGATCATGACTCTTTTATTCTTGGCACAGAAACAGGATTGCTCTACCCAATTTCAAAGGCATATCCTGATAAAAAATTCTATCCTGCATCTGAAAAAATGTATTGTACAGACATGAAAAAAATCACCCTTGATAATATATATAATAGCCTTGAAAACCTGACAGGGAAAATTATAGTTCCAGAAAACATCAGAAAAGATGCTTTGAGTGCTGTTCAGAAAATGGTTGCCCTGTAGAGATTATTTAATAGGGTTAAGCTGATATTGGCAGAGGTTTTATTCCTGCAAGGTCAACAGTTTGTTCCGCCTGCCACAAGTCATAGCTATCCTGAAGGTGAAGCCAACTTTCAGGGCTTCGCCCCAAACATCTGGATAGCCGTAAAGCCATTCCAGGACTAATTGCACTCTGTCCTTTGATAAGCCTTGAAAAGGTTGACGGAGAAACTTTTAGCCGTAAGGCAACACTTCTGGGCGATACGCCCAATGGTTCCAGATAGACTTCTTTGATAAATTCTCCTGGATGGGGAGGGTTATACATAGCCATTAG
>JAOZRI010000367.1 GCA_029940235.1 Desulfobacula sp.
CATACAATATCTTGTACCAAGACAAATTTAATACAACCCGAACTGGTGGAAGAAATGCTATATAAATTGTGGGATTTGGCTCCTGAACGACTATAGATAGACACATTGGACACCTTTTTTTTACCGCAAAAAATCTCTCCATATGTGTGTTATTTTTCTTTAAAAATTTAGGTTGGATAACAGGGATTTAAAAACCTTGCATTTTCTGCATATCATCATCTTTGCGGCCCAGTCTTTTTGTACTTTTCCCTCACATATCGTCCCATTGATAAACCAGCAAAGCTGCCCCATCCGCAATTCCCATGCCGGACAGTTTTGCCTGATGGACTCAGGGCATTTTTTAATTTCCCAACAGTGTTTGTTATTTTTATTGAGTGACTCATTGGCTACCAAAAGAAATAATGCCTGTCGCTCAATATAGGCCGGAATATTCCGCCACCCTTGCTCAAAACTTTTTATGGTTTTAAGAGCAACTCCGAGTAGTTGTGCCAATTGTTTCTGCGTTTTACCCAGATGCTTCCTAATTTCAACCAATTCATATTTTTCCATTTAAATCCCCTCAATTAATAGAATCATTTATACCACATAGTGACCCAATATGGGAGATTTTTCTGTGATTATAAAAAAAGATTTGACATAGACCACATTGTGGCCTATAAGAGGCATAAGAGCCACATTGTAGTCCTCGTTTGCCTCTAGTCAATGTACATCGTTAAATTGCTGTAGTCTTGGGCTTTGAGGAAAGAAATAATTTGGCAGGGCCCAAAATGGCCATGCCAAATTATACTTTTAAAGATGGGAAAAAATAAAGGAGGTGGGTATCTATTTCATTCTCTATCAGAGAAAAAAGACTATGATAAAAAACCATTAACAGGTGTTACATTATGGCATATTTTTGCCATAGTATTTGAGCACTCATACTCAAATAAGCACATCTAATATCTAATTTAGGAGTTCTATCATGAGAATAGCAAAAAAAGATATACCAGTGAAATTTGATGTACCTGGAGCTACGGCCCGTCAAGTTAAAGATTTCGGCGATGCTGAAGGATACGGTAAAATTGGTGGGGAATATTTTTCGTTAGCCTCTGGGACGGATCTTGCGCCTTTACTCAAAGGTCTTGAAAATGATCTTTGTCAGTCTCCCCACTGGGGTTACGTAATTGAAGGCAAATTGATGGTAGAGTACACAGATGGCCATCGCGAAACAGCCAGCGAAAGTGATTTATTCTATTGGCCTCCTGGACATGCTATCAAGGCAGAAAGTGACACTGAATTGATTTTGTTCAGCCCACAACATGAGCATGGCGAAGTGATGGATCATGTTATTGATCAACTCAAAGCCTTATAGGAACCGATTCCTCCTTAAAAATCCAATTAGGCAGGGCCAGAAACGGCTCTGGCCCTGCCTAATAATGCTTTAAATGATGCAAAAGATAAAGGAGATCCTCCCCCTATCTTTTTAGAGAAGGCTCAAAAACTATGGGACAGTGGTTCATTAACGTTACCGTCAGTCAAGAATAATTGAATTGTGTTTGAGAAAAAAAGGATAAGGCATATGTCAATAATATTTGAATGGGATAATTCGTTTTCGGTTGCGAATGAAGAAATAGACCAACAACACAAGATGCTGTTTGAGCTGGCCAGTTCTATTGGAATTGATCTTAATCAACAACGAATTAAAAAAAATATAATAGTTTTGTACAAATATACTCGGGAGCACTTTGCGGCTGAAGAACAAATGATGCAAAGAATAAGTTATCCTAAGTTTGAGGAGCACAAAGAGCTACACAAAAATCTCATCACAAAGTTGAATACCATAAGTGCTAAACCATTTGATGATGACGAGTCTGTATATGATTTTATCACTTTTGTGTATGATTGGCTTACCCACCATATACTGAATAAAGATATGAATTTCATGCGGTTTGCACGGGATAAAAGGTAGCAGATCCTTTGATTCTACAGATTAAAACTGGGCTGAACAATACAAAGAAAGCATCCTTCATCAGGCAATCAAGAAGGAATTAAAAATGGAAATTAATGATAAGAATGAAACACTTCGTAATCGTAATGTACCACTAGAAATGGCAGCTGGCGGATTCTGTAAAGTGGGGTAGCAGAAAAGTTGTTCGATAGCCGAAACATCAGTTGGACTTATAAAATGAAGGAGTGAATTTTGTTTAAAATCGTTGAATTTCAATCAGAAGAAGCAATATTACGAGGCAGACTTTATTCTTGTGCTGATGTATCAGAAAAACTGCCAGTAGTTATTATGGCGCATGGTTTCTCGGCCACGATAAACGGGATGGTTGCCGACAAATACGCTGAAGCATTTTACAAGGCTGGCTTTGCAGTCCTCTTATATGATCATCGAAATTTTGGCATTAGTGGTGATAAACCACGTCAGGAAATAAACAAATGGGTTCAGGCGCGTGGGTATCGAGAGGCAATTAATTTTGTAATGACTTTACCCGGTATTGATGCCTTAAAAATAGCCGTTTGGGGAACTAGTTTGAGCGCCTCGGAAGCTTTTGCCGTTGGAGCGATGGATTCCAGAGTCAAAGCAATCATTGCACAAGTTCCAGCATTCGCAGATCAACTACCACCCGAAGATCTGGATGGTGCCTCATTTTCTTCGATCCGAGAGACTTTTCTCAATGGCGATTTAGATGCAATGCCAGAGGAAACCACGGAGCCTCTGCCCGTTGTTTCATTTGACCAAAAAGGTACGCCATCTGCGTTATTGGTATTGACTGCATTCCGTTGGTTTATCGAATATGGGGGTCGATATGGCACAGGTTGGAAAAATTCCGTATCCATTGTGACCAAAGATACACCGGTTCCTTTAGAAGTTACGTTCTGTGCTCCGCAAATAAAAGCACCCCTCTTGATGGTAGTAGCCCATAACGATGAAATGGAGGGCGCCAGT
>JAOZRI010000368.1 GCA_029940235.1 Desulfobacula sp.
TCATGGTAAATCCTCGCTTATTAAATATTATACATTTCAATAATGCGGGGCCAAAGCCTAAATAAGAAAATCCCATACCAGAATCATTCTGATATGGGAACCGTTTTTATCCTCATTTTATTGATCTGCTTAGGTCCTCGCAAGCAACACGATCAAACATTCAGGCAGGTTTTCTGACTCCCGGATCAATTTACTTGTCACTCCTTCCCGTAGATTTAAACTCAATCCAACAGTGGTAACGTGACGTTCATTCCCGGTTACAGCGGCGGGTCCGTTCCTGACTCACACAGGATTCCCTCTTAACTGCTTAAAGCAGCACCTGAAATTTTTAAATAAAATATCGTTATTACAACAGTGTGTCAAGAAAAATGTTTAAAATTTAGGTATTTCAGGTTACCTGGCCCAGAGTTTTTACTTTTCAGGCCAATATCCTTTATTTAAAAATTATGGTAAATATGCAGGTGTAGTACAAAAATTATTGCATTATTATGAAAAAAAACATATTGAGCAGCATAAACAAACCATAGGGAATATTAAAATGAAACCACAGGAAATAGAAGATTTAAGTTTTAAAATTATAGAACAAGAAGCAGGGGAACACCGCTTTAACAAAGAGCAGTGGCCAATTGTCAGACGTATGATACATACCAGTGCTGATTTTGAATATCTTGATTCAATCAGATTTTCCAATGGTGCTGTTAAAAACGGAGTTCAAGCAATACAAAATGGCTGCAAGATTTTTACAGATACCAATATGGCAAGGGTGGGGATCAGGAAAAAAGAGACGGCCTTATTTGGCTGTAATGTTACTTGTCTCATTGCAGATAAAAGTGTTGCTCAAAAAGCAAAGCAGGAGGGAACCACAAGGGCAGTTAAAGCAGTTGACATGGCGTGTGATCAAATAAAAGATGGAATCTATGTGGTTGGGAATGCTCCAACAGCTCTTTTAAGACTTATAGAATTGATAAAGGCCAAAAAAGCAAATCCTGCTTTAATTATAGGATTTCCCGTTGGATTTGTAAATGCAGCAGAATCCAAGGATGAATTAATGGCAACTGATTTTTCCTATATCACCAATAAAGGCAGAAAAGGCGGATCAAATATTGCGGCAAGTATTGTCAACGCCCTGGCTATCATGGCAGCAAAAACTGCTGCGAAATAGCAGGCATTCTTAACAATTTATTGATTTATATAAAATGTGTGAAATAATAAATGTCATCCAAAACAAAAGTTCTTAAAAAAGGGTTTACCACAGGCGCTAGTGCTGCTGCTGCTGTAAAGGCAGCTCTTTTAACTCTTTTTTCAGAAGAGCCAGAACATGTTGAAATTAAATTTTTAACAGGTGAAAAGAAAACCATCCCTGTTTATACCATAGAAAAAACATCTCATCAAAGCTGTAAAGCAGTTATCATCAAAGATGCAGGAGATGATCCTGATATCACTCACAAAGCTGAAATAGGCGC
The DNA here is from genome assembly GCA_029940235.1 of Desulfobacula sp. GTDB lineage: Bacteria > Desulfobacterota > Desulfobacteria > Desulfobacterales > Desulfobacteraceae > Desulfobacula. Next base: position 1,464 of record JAOZRI010000368.1, read on the forward strand.
CAGAGTCGTATTGTCTGATGCAAAAAATATTATAATAAATATCAGCGGAGGTAAGGGAGTTGGGACAATAACCAAGCCCGGGCTTGAGCTGCCTGTGGGAGAACCTGCAATTAACCCAGGGCCCAGAAAAATGATTGAAAATTCTGTGAAAGATATTTTTAAAAAATTCAATGTTCAAGGCAGACAGGTTGATATTAAAATTTTTGTTCCCAGAGGAGAACTACTTGCAAAAAAAACCTTAAATGCCCGCCTTGGAATTATGGGTGGTATTTCCATTCTTGGGACTACAGGTATTGTTACACCAATGTCACATGATGCATATATTGCCACCATTAAATCAGGCATATCTGTTGCTGCAGCCAGAGGATTGAACACACTTGTCTTTACAACGGGCAGACGAAGTGAACGTTTTGCCATGGACATGTTTAAAGATATGAAAGAAGAAGCTTTTATTCAGACAGGGGATTTTTTTAAGGCATCCCTTGATATGGTATTACTCAGACATGAAATCAAAACTATAATTTATACAATATTTTTTGGCAAAGCTGTAAAAATGGCATTGGGTTTTGAACACACCCACGCTGCAAAATCAAAGCTCACACTTAATGAACTTGGAGAGTGGGCAAAGCAGATAACAAAAAACAGAGAGTTAGAAAAACAGATTATAAATGCAAACACAGCCCGCCATGCATTTAGCTTTATTCATCCAGATTATCCAGAATTGATAAAATTTATAGGAAAAAAAATTAGAGCTAATGCAAATTATTTCTCCAATAATCAATTGAATATCAGAGTTGTAATCTTTAATTTTAATGGTGAAACTGCCTATGACTCAATCACTTTGCCTTAATTTTCCCTTAAAATATAAAATAAAAAAAGAGAATCCACATTGTTTCAAACAGTAAAATGCCAATCTAAAGCAACATGAATTCTCCTTGGAGGGCTGTAATAAAAGAAGGGTTGTTATAATTATTTTTTATTTACAACGGGAAAATCCGGGTTACATAAATCCTTTGAAGAGCAGGAGCATCCTGTTCCACAACCGCAATCTCCTTCTCCTTTATACATTTTAATAAAACTTCTAATACTGAAGAAGACTGCCCCTGTCACTATAATTCCTACAATAATTAGATCCATGGTTTTTCCTTTTATTATTAATTTTTTCTTTGACCTGTTCCGAAAATTCGTGTTTGGATAAAAAGTTGCCCATATGTGAGGCGCAAGAACTTTTTCAACCGGGGTGTACTGTAGTACATGAGGATTGCAAAAGTTTGAAGCAACGAAACAGATGGGTGAGTTTGTGAGCATACGCTCCTCTGCAAGCCATTCAGACACTATATAATTATAGATCCAACCTGGTAGCAGAGAACTGACAAACCAAATGCAAGAGCAGTATTAAACACAACAGAAAAGCCTGCCCACTTCCAGGAACCAGCTTCCCTTGCAATACACACCACAGT
>JAOZRI010000369.1 GCA_029940235.1 Desulfobacula sp.
CGTAAGAACTTTTTCAGGTTTGCCTGTTTTGTAAATGGATCCATTTGTTTCAGGTTTGACCTTTAAGTTATTTAATAAAATCAGTCTGTCTGAATATTCTGCGGCAAGATTTAAATCATGAAGCACCATGAGCACAGTCAGTGAAAGTTTTTGTTTTAACGAGCTTATCAAGTCAAGAATCTGTACCTGGTGGGTAATATCAAGATGGGAAGTTGGTTCATCAAGAATAAGCAGGGCAGGGCATTGGGTCAAAGCTCTTGCAATGGAAGCAAGCTGTCTTTCCCCTCCGCTGATTTCATTCATTTTGGCATTTTTCAGTTTTAAGGTATCAGTTAGAGCCATGTATTCTCTGGCAGTTTCAATGTCTTTGCGGGTTTCAAAAAACTGGAATTTTTCTAAAAAAGGAAGTCTTCCAAGCAGTACATAGTCTTCAACACTCATGGCAACAGGATCAGCCGACTGCATGACCACTGCAATATATTTTGCAAGGTCTTTTCCTGACATTGTCTGGATATTGTCACCATTAAGATAAACATCTCCTTTCTGGGGTGTAATATATTTTGACACAGCTTTAATGAGGGTTGTTTTCCCGGAGCCATTGGGGCCAATGATTGATATAACTTCGCCTCTATTTATGGAAAAAGATATGTCTTTTAAAATCAACTCTTTCCCATAGGCAAAACACAGATTGTCTATTTGCAGTATAGGGTTCATAATGCCACCTGTTTTCTGGCAAGTGCCCAGATAAATATTATGCCGCCGATGATACCGGTGATCACACCCACGGGAAGTTCAAGGGGAGATATAATGGTTCTTGCAATTACATCACACAAAATTAGAAATGAAGCTCCTGCCAGAAATGAACTGATAAGAAGTATTCTATGGTCATGGCCTGCCATCATGCGCATGAAATGAGGGACAATAAGCCCGACAAACATAATAATTCCAGCAACAGAAACACTTAATCCAGTTAAAAAAGATGCAATAATAAATAAGAATTTTTTTGTCCTTGCAGTATTAACCCCAAGATTTGAGGCATCTTCTTCGCCAAGAAGCAGGGCATTGAGATTAAAACAGAAAAAATAAGATGCCACAAGTCCTGCAATGGATCCAAAAAATGCCATTTTGATAAGACCAATACTTGGTTCATCAAGGGAGCCCATGATCCACATAACAATATTGCTTAAATCATCTGTTTTTGCAATTGCCATTAAAAGCATTACAAGGGATGATGCCACATAGGAAATCATGACTCCAGTTAAGAGCATTCTATTGGATTTAATGTGCTGGCTCCTGCTGTTAAGGCTGTAAACAAGAAAAATTACAAGGCATGCACCAATGAATCCTGAAATGGGATATGCAATAATACCTATTTTATTGTAAAATCCAAATAAAATATTGATACAGACCCCAAGGGAAGCTCCGCCTGAAATACCAAGGGTATATGGTTCCACAAGGGGATTTCTGAACATTCCTTGGAGAAGGGTACCGGCAAGACTTAATGCCCCTCCAATGGATAATCCCAGAATAATTCTTGGCAGACGGATTCCAAAAAGAATACTGTGTTCAACACTCTCTTGACCAGAAAAAAGGATACCGGGAATGTCTTTCAGGGCAATGCCTGCACTTCCTGTGCACAGGGCAAGAAGACTTACAAGAATCAATATGACAATAAGAATAATTAGAGTAATGGACCAGTGTTTGATTTTATTTTGATGCATTCTTTTATTCAAGTTCCAATGTTTAAATTTTGTTTTTTTAAATCAAGTCCGGATGTATTAAGACAGCCACATCTTGTAATCCTTTTGCAAAAGTAACAGGTGTTGGGCTGCAGATAAATTCAGGGTCAAGAACAAAAATCTGCTGTTTAATTGCAGCATTTAAAAATTTAAATTTCATCCATCTTAGTTTTTCAATTTCTCCTGCTTTTTTGCTGGTACCCATGGTTGCAATTAAAATAATGTCGGGATTTTGAGTGATAACCTGTTCCCTGCTGTATATCCCTGTTCTTTCATTCTCAACAATATTGATTCCACCGCCATATTTAATGTATTCATTGATAAAAGAATCTTTATTGGCAGAATATAAAGGCTTCATGCCAATCTGGATAAACACTTTTTTCTTGGGAAGCATTGCTGTTTTGTGCTTAATTTGTTCAACTTTTTGTTCAGCTTGTTTAATGATTTTTTCTGCATTTTTTTCAACCCCAAGCACTCTGCCTATTTCCATCGTGATTTCACACATTTGAACAAAGGTTTTCGGGTTTTTGACTTTAAGCACTTTGATTTTCTGATTACGCAAAATTTTTATCTGCTTATCCCTTGAAAGAGAGCTTGCTATGACAAGATCCGGCTGCATGCTCATAATTTTTTCAACATTCATCTGGGTCACTGAGCCGATTTTTTCTTTAAATTGTGCAGCCACAGGAACATTGCAATAACTTGTATTGGCAATGAGCAGGCCCTGGGCATTTAAAAGATATATGGTTTCAGTTATTACAGGTGACAAAGAAATAACTCGCTTTGGAACGATGGTCTTAGTGTCTGCCACAGCATCTGCTGCCTGCAATACAAGCAGGCATAAAAAACAAATCTGAAAAAATAAATTCTTTTTCAGGTAATAAAAAATAAATTTCATATGAAGACCTAAATTAGTAATTAAAATTTTTATCTGCGCCAAAGTCAGAATCCAAAGAGGTGGCTCACAAATTGGGGCATTTTATAACACTCTGTCCAGGGCATCTTGAATGTGGTTGATAAAAATTTCAATAATCTTTTTATTATAACCAATTCCTTGTTTCTCTATTGTAACAAAAATATTTTTTGCGTTAAAAGCGTTTTGCCAGGAGTCTTCAGCTCCAGTTAAATCCCTTCCAAGGTGCATCCCTGCCACCAGCATAAATGGTAATAAAATAATCTGTTT
>JAOZRI010000370.1 GCA_029940235.1 Desulfobacula sp.
ATATGATTTTACAGAAAAATTCTTACCATAGACAGCGAATTGGGTACTGTGTAACAATTGGGTCAGGGGTAATAATTGTCAATGAATGTTCAATAGCCTGACATACAAGCATTCGATCAAAAGGGTCTTTGTGATGGATTGGTAGTTTAGTAAGGTGCTGAGTATCCTGTTCAGATAAATTTAATGACATTATAAAATGTCGTTTCCGTTCTTTTGGGATAAATTTTTCTGGTGGGACTGGTAATTCAAGCTTACCCAATTGATATTTAACATTGATTTCCCAGGCAGAAACTGCACTTAAATAGACTTCATTACCAGGGTCAACAAATGCATTAACAGCAATTGATGAAAGTGCTTCTTTTCCTTTAGTCAACCAGAGGAAAGTACATGTATCCAATAGAAGTTTCAAAAATCTTCGCCATTAAAAGCTGTAAGCAGATCATCAGGTAGAGGATCAAAAAAGGATTTATCAATCTTAAAATCAGGATATTCAATACCAGCCAGGCCAATTGGGCGTTTTTTATCAGGAAGAACCTCAATAGGGCTTATTCGGGCAATAGGCACGTTGCGTTTGCATACTATTATTGTTTCGCCCTGGCTGACCCTTGCAAGGTAGTTTGAAAAATGTGTTTTAATTTCATTTATATTTAAATTATTCATGGTCCTAATATAGCTCATATAGTTGGTCATGTCAATAATTCAACATAAAAAAACTTCTTCAATTTATTCATGGGGTTTTCTGTACTTTTATCTCTATTTTACACCAAAGTCAAAAATAGAGATGGGTTTTTTTGACTTTGGTGTAAAATAGAGATATTATGATTCCAATTTTTAATTTTTAATTTTGAGTTTGAATGGAAAAAAGATATATACAGGATCAAGTTAAAAAAGATCTGAAAAAGAAAATGGTGTTTATCAGCGGCCCAAGGCAGGTTGGTAAAACAACATTGGCAAAATCTCTGATAACTGATGATTCGTCTTATCTTAACTGGGATATCCCCAAACATCGGGAGTCAATTCTTAAAAGGCAGCTGCCTTTAACTTATTTATGGTGTTTTGATGAAATTCATAAGTATACCTCCTGGAGAGACTATATAAAAGGTGTGTACGATGAATTTCATAACGATCATCAGATAATGATTACGGGAAGTGCAAGACTTGATATGCTTCGCAAATCTGGAGATTCACTCCAGGGAAGATATCATCACCTGCGCCTGCATCCTTTATCCATAAAAGAGTTAAATATTGTAAAAGAGCAGGATCTTCTGGAATTATTAGAGCTTGGCGGATTTCCGGAACCATATTTTTCTAAATCTGCCGTTGAGGCAAAAAGATGGTCTCTCAATTACAGATCTTTGCTGGTCACTCAGGAAAGCCCTGCCATTGAAACAATTTCTGATCTGTCTAAACTTGAACTGCTTTCTTTGCGGCTGCCTGAACTTGTGGGTTCTCCATTGTCTTTAAATGCCCTGCGCCAGGATTTACAAATTGCACACAAGACTGTCAGCCGGTGGATAAATATTCTGGAAAATATTTATATGATTTATCGTATTGCTCCTTTTGGCTCCCCATTGATCAGAGCAGTAAAAAAAGAGCAAAAACATTATCATTTTGACTGGAGTCTGGTTCCGGATATGTCTGCAAGATTTGAAAATATGATTGCATCTCACCTGCTTAAATGGGTACATTTCCAAAGAGATGTCTTTGGTGAAGAGATGGAACTTCGTTATTTCAGAGACACAGACAAAAGAGAGGTTGATTTTTGTATCACAAAAAATTTTAAGGCCCAGATGTTTGTTGAATGCAAATGGGGAGACAGCTCTACAAGTGCCCATCTGCACTATCTGCAAAAAAAATTCCCAGAGGCAAAATACTATCAGATTTCAGCTGTCGGGAAAAAACTATTTGTTAATAAACAAGGCATTATTCATATGCCGGCAGTGAATTTTTTACAAAAGTTTGTATGATTTAATATTTTGCAGGCAAGCCAAGGGTGTTCAAAACCCTTCCTGCCATCTCCAGAGTCTGTATCTTTTTGCAAAGACCTTATTTAAGACTTTTAGAACACAAACTTGTTTTCAAGCCTTTATACACTGTCATGTATTTAATTTATAATTGATTGTTTTAACAAACTATGTAAAAAAGTACATAGTGGTATGTAAAACTTTACATAAATTGTGTAAAGTTTTACATAGTTTTACAAAAGATTTTTATTGATTAATAATATGTTTCCCTGAATATTTTCTAACCAATAAAAAAATTATTTTTTAATATATTGATATGATAGTGTTTTTTCAGGTACTGCTATTTATAATTAAAAAATCTTTAAAAACTTTTCATAGTGGTACAAGGGTTGCAATACATCAGCCATAGAAAGAATAATAACTAAATTGACAAAGCCAAACCTGATGCGAGTCAGGGACGGAAAACCAAACGGGTCTCATGGGGAGATGGCCGGGCTGCCAAAAAAAAGGAGATTTTTATGAACAATTTTTTAAAAAGCTTGTTGTTGGGAATTTTAGCAAGTTTCCTTGTGGTTGGTAGTGCTATGGCGTTGCCTTTTAACAATGCATATAATGCGATCAGCAATAATGGTAATGGTGATGATACATTACAAATGATAGTTGATAATGTATTGAACCCTGGTACCATTGATGTTGATGCTGATCAGACTGGAATTGCTGGTTGGATGCATCATGAATCTGATACATCTGCGTATAAAATTCATATTCAAGGGCAGGAAAATGGTTCCACAGGTATTGTAAAATTCGGTATTTACGATTTGAATAATTCCAATAAATATACTTTCCAAGCAGGTGATAAGAGTTTCATGATTTTTAACGGAAATTTAGATGTTGCTGGAACAAGTGGGTGGAGTGGAAGTTTTGGCTTTTATCTTGACTGGAATGATACAAAGA
>JAOZRI010000371.1 GCA_029940235.1 Desulfobacula sp.
ACTTATTATTTTTTAAACATGGTAAAAAATATGGAATTGAATTTAAATTTAATGAGGCCCCAAAATTGACAAAATCAATGAGTATTGCAGTAAAAGACCTGAACCTTACCCACCTTTGGGTGGTTTATCCCGGCAAGCATACTTTTCCGGTAGAGAAACACATTTCAATGTTACCCTTACATCAAATATCAAAAATAGCTCTTTAATATTTATGCAATAAAAACAAAGGGGTGGAAAGAAATTAAAAATTTTTTAGATTATATTTTTTATTGGGTAAGTATGCTTAATCGGCAAAAAAGTGGGAATAAGATATGCAGACAGGTTGCTTAACTGCCATAGACAATGCCAGGCAGCCATGTAACAAGTTTTGGCCATATTGCAATAATGGTTAGACCTATGAGCTGTAAAATCACAAAAGGAATTATTCCCTTATATAGATGAATTGTTTTAACCCGGGGGGGGACAGACTCCTTTAAGATAGAACAGTGAAGGTCCAAAGGGAGGTGTGTATACATCAATGAAATGGCCTGAAAAGTTTTAAAACAACAATCTCTGCCAGGCTTTTTGAAAACTTGACTTAAAGTTCTATTTTAAAGTATAAATCTGTTCACTGTTTTAATTATTTTACAAGGATTTATTGATGAAAAAATATGGTTTAATTGTACTGACAATCTGCTTTTTAAGTGTGCCTTTTTTTACAGGGAACTTGTTCGCAAAAACTTCGCTGAAAATAGCATTTCTTCCCATTATTGATGTTCTTCCCTATTATATCGCTGAATTGTCAGGCTATTTTGAGGATGAAAATATTGATGTAAAGGCTTTAATAGTTGCCAACCCTGTTTCAAGAAACGGGCTTATGCAGTCAGGTGAAATTGATGGCATGCTCAATGAGCTTTCCACTCTTGCTCTTTTTAACAGGGATAAAATTCAATTAAAAGCTGTGATGACTGTAAGAAAACCAATGTCGGACAGTCCCTATTTCAGGATAATTGCTGCTCCCAAAAGTAATATTAAAAACGTTCAGGACCTTAAAGGTATTCCCATTGCAGTATCAAAAAATACCATTATTGAGTATTTAACAGACCGGATACTCCAATCAGAAGGGTTGGCGCAGGAATCCATAAAAACAAAAAATGTGCCTGTCATACCTGAAAGATTCCAGCTTCTAATGGGAGGAAAAATTAAAGCTGCAACACTGCCTGACCCCCTTGCACAGGCAGCAATAAAAGCAGGAGCGATACCTGTTATAGATGATCTTGCCCATCCGCAATTTTCATTAAGTGTAATAAGTTTTACAAATTCCCTTGTAAAAAATAATCCAAAAGCAATAACAGGCTTTGTCAAAGGCTGGAACAGGGCTGTGGCTGACTTGAACGCCAATCCTGAATCATTTAGAAAGCTTTTTCTTGAAAAGATACGAGTTCCAGGAAATATACAAAACACATTTAAAATCCCTCCATTTCCCCTGGCACAAATTCCAGAAAAAATTCAATGGGAAGACGTTATAAACTGGCTTAGTGACAAACAGCTGCTTGACAAGGATCCTGGATATAATAAAAGTGTCACTGCTCTGTTTATTCAACCAAATAATTAAAATCAGAACTAACCGCCATGTGGCAGATCTGGTTATACACCAAACAACACCTTGAAGAGTAGAAACCAAAGCATGAAAGAATCAATGCAGTTAGATGTTCTTTCATATAAAATCAGGTTAAATCATGATCATAACATTTAGAACTTTGCATATTTTTTTATGATAAATATCCATAATTTAGGATTTTCATATCCCGATAAAACCAGGATTTTTTCCAGTTTTAACTGGAATACAAGGCACAATGAATCATGGTCTGTCCTTGGATTGTCAGGGTCAGGCAAAACAACTCTGCTCTATCTTCTTGCAGGACTGATTAAAGCAGATGCAGGGACAATCAAGATAGGTAGCACTCAAATTGAGAGGGTCAGGCCTGAAACAGGGTTCATAATGCAGGATCACGGTCTTCTGCCCTGGGCAAAGGTTAAAGAGAATATCCAGCTTGGTTTTAAAATCAGAAAATTTTACGGCCCCGATAAAAAACATGCACCTAAAAACAGTAAATCTGATAAAATTGTGGAAAAGAAAGCACTGGATTATTGGCTTGACCGCCTGTCAATAAACAGTATTAAAAATAAATACCCTTCCCAGATTTCAGGAGGGCAAAAGCAGAGAGTGGCAATTGCAAGGACAATGGTGTTAAAACCTGATCTTCTTTTAATGGATGAACCCTTTGCATCCCTTGATGTAAAAACCAGAGAATCTTTACAAAACCTGATTCTGAAATTAGATGATGACAATAAACAATCCAGAATCCTTGTAACCCATAACCTTGAAGAAGCTGTTTATCTCGGGAATAAAATTATTGTGATTAAAGGCGATGGGATAGAGCCTGAAATATTTGAAAATCCTGGGGCAGGATCTTTGGATTACAAAGAGAGCAGCTCGTATTTAAAAATGTGCAATAGACTTAAAAATGTAATGGGAACTCTTGAATGAGACAAAACTTTTTAAAAGAGATTTGTATGGGAATTGCCATGTTTTTTATATTGTGGATGATTCTGGCTTTTATAATAAATCTCCCCATACTGCCCTCTCCTCTAAAAGTTGTGCCTCTGTTCATGCAATTGATGGCAGGAGAGCTTGGAATACATTTTATTGTGAGCAGCCTGAGAGTAATTACTGCCATATTTTTTGCAATCATTACAGCTGTCCCGGCAGGCCTTGTCTTAGGACAGATGCAGGCTGTTAACCGTATTTTTTCACCTCTTATTTCTGTCTTATACCCGATCCCAAAGATTGTGCTGCTGCCTGTAATATATGTCCTTTTTGGCATAAGTGATTTTTCCAAAATTTTTCTTATCAGCCTGATACTTTTTTTCCAGA
>JAOZRI010000372.1 GCA_029940235.1 Desulfobacula sp.
AAAACCAGGGGTGGATGGAAGTTAAATACTCCAGGGGCATCTTTAACGGCAAAATCAGTTATAATTGCAGCACCAGCCTATCCAAGCCATGCTGTTTCATCAAATCAGAAATCAACCATTCGAATGAATTTTTTCCAGTTTGCCACGCCACCGCTGTCCAAAGATATTTTAAAGACCATATTGCCTGAACGTCAAGGTGCATGGGATACAAACCTGATCTTGTCTTCCTATCGCCTGGATGCGGCAGGACGTCTTATAGTCGGCAGTGTTGGAACCGTGGAAGGGTTTGCCTATAACCTACATGAAAACTGGGTAAAAAGAACCATTGGGAAAACATTCCCCCAAATTGGAACATGTGATCTTGAATATGGCTGGCACGGCAGATTTGCCATGAACAGCGACCATGTACCAAGGTTTCACATTATGGATAAAAATATGGTTGCAGTTACAAACTATAATGGCCGGGGAATCGGTCCTGGAACAGTCTTTGGAAAACTTTTAGCCAAATATATAACTGATGGATCTGCCAAAGATATTCCTTTGCCGGTTTCAACAATGAAACCAATTATGATGCGTCATTTCTGGCGGCTCTTTTATGAAACCGGTGCCAGATTCTACCATTTTTTCCAGCGAAGAATTTAATAAAAGAAAGACAGATGAAAGATTATAATTTTCCCTATAACCTTCCAATCTGGATAGATAAATATCAGATACTGTCAGGCTTGAAAGGCATGTTCATGATGATAAATACATAAATTAATATTCACAGCTATAAAATTGAAAGGAAAGATTTTCATGGGCAAAAGTAAATTTAAAACAGTATTAATTGTATGGCCCATTGTTTTATTAGTCGGTATATTTTTGTATTTTTCTTATGAGCGACAGCAGATCGACAAAAAATTGCTGGAAGCTGACGGGATGATCTGGGGTACAATAGAAAAACAGTTTAAGGTCAAGGTTAAACAGCAAGAAGATGGTGAGCTGCTTCATATACAAATTAAGGTTGTAGGTCCTGGCAATAAAAAAATTTATAACAAAGAGGAAACAATTGATAGAGACATGTTTGGCGGCGGGTTTGTTCGTGCTGCCCAGGTTGATAAGGATAGTGAAAAAGAAATTATTGTATGGCACGCACGGGCAAAATACTATCTGGATTTTTCACAAAATAGCGTAAAAAAAGTTTCATTTGACCAGGTAGAACAAAAGATAAAAGATCTTGCTAAAAACTGGCACAGATATAATGTGAGGGCTGGTCTTGAAATGACCATATTGATTTTGTTCGTGTCCTGTTATTATATTCTCTACATTCTTGTTAAGGGATTTTTGAAGCTGCTCAGGATGAAGAGATCATAAAGTTGGTTAAAATCAAGAGAAAAAAACAAAAGGAAAACCAGTGGCGCTGATATATTCACACAAGATTTTGAATTAGCAGAAGATGCAATTGAAATAATTGATTTCAACAATGATAAATACAGAATTAATATTCGTAACGGTAAGATTGATAAACAATAAATTATAAAATAACTATGGTTTGACAAGTGGGGTTGACAGTGAGCTTTTTTAAAAATATTATTTTCATCATTTGTGTCATATTAATTTTCACCACTAATGCGTACGCATGGTCATCATTGGATACAGGTCGTGTCTTTGCAACACACCAATTTATCAATAAAAAAGCGTATAAGGCGATCAGAAGACATCCTGCCTTTAATTCAAGCGGTTTCCCATCGCTTGATGATATCCAAAGACATGGAAGTGTCTCGATATCAGCAAAGCTATCTATCGGTATATTAGGAATATCACCAAAGCCAACTATCGTTGGATTAGGGCCTGATGTGGAAGGAAATTCATATTTTTCCCAGCACTGGTATAATCCTGCAAACCAACAGGGAACGGCACCTGAAACAATTCAAAAATTGCATATCGCCTTAACTAAAGCTTTGAACCGACCATCCGGGAATTATACTGACGAGCAGGCACGGGAAAATAAAGCCCACTTGACTGCATACGTGGCTCATTACATGCAGGACATGACATGCCCCATGCATGTATCTGGTATGGATGGGAACAATGCACTTAGGAGCGAAATTGGCAATCTGGATGATATCAGTCCTTATGCCGTTTCTTTATACAGTAAAGAAAAGTGGAAAACTATGATTGACCTCTACAAAGAAGTCAATGCCGAAGATCCACATACAGATTTTTTTGATCCGCTTTATTACGATGGTGGGTGGCCAGCAACCACTAATTTTGGAAGTCATGTCCAATATGAAGCAAAGGTGGAAGAACAATATATGGCTGTGGCAACTACAACACATAAAATATTATGGGCAGTTGAGGAAAAAAAAGGATATATCCCAAAAGATTATGACAGAAGCAAGGGTGAAGCCAAGGGTGAGGGTATGGCGTTATTGGCTAAAGACGCAGCTAAAAAGACACGAGAGCGTATTGGAACAAAAAGCAATCCCGGACCATTATGGATAGATCTCGATTCTATTTTCGCTTCCCTTGCGATACCCTATGAAGACTGGTGGAGAGCAGTTCAGCTAACCTATGTAACATGGCGCTCATCCTTTTGCGCACTGCATTCTGCAACTGAAGATATCAAATTTGTTAAAATTTCAAATCAGCCAAAAAAATACAAGCTATCTGTTTCTGTTGATAATTTAGAACCTGAGGCACCGGCAAAGAGTGTTAAAGTCTATTATAAAATAGAGGGTGACATTAAGACTGAGGGGAATATAAATTTTACTGAGCCAATCCCGAAAAATGATACATCCGGATGGTATAGTGCTGATAAACCCTTTAAAATTGAAGACCCGAAAAACCTGTCTGGTAAGATCACAATCGAAATTGAGGGAAAATATGATAAAAAAATTCCTGACTCAGGTTTTAAGCGGGTTGAATATGATCTTAA
>JAOZRI010000057.1 GCA_029940235.1 Desulfobacula sp.
TATCAAAAGATGTGTTAAGATTTTTTCAATCCATTGGAATGAATCTGATTGAAGGGTATGGTCAGACAGAAGGCACAGGTGTTACCACGCTTTCACCGGCACAAAAGACCAAATTTGGCACAGTAGGTCTGGCTCTTCAGGGAATAGATATTAAAATTGCTGAGGATGGTGAAATCCTTGTAAGATCTCCATCGGTGTTTAAAGGCTATTATAAAAATGAGAAATCAACAAAAGAAACTGTTGTTGATGGATGGCTTTTAACAGGTGATGTTGGCGAGATTGATGAAGATGGATTCTTATCAATAACCGATCGTAAAAAAGATATTATGGTAACAGCAGGCGGTAAAAATATTACCCCGCAGTATATAGAAAACAAACTTAAAGCAAGTCTTTACATCAATGATACTGTTCTAATAGGTGACAGGCGTAAATTTATATCCTGCCTTATCATGATTGATGAAGACAATGTTGTTAAATTTGCCCAGGATAATAAGATTCAATTTTCAACCTATAAGGATTTAACCTGTAATGAACAGGTAATTGAGCTTATTGACAAGGAAGTCAAAAATGTCAATGCGACCCTTGCAAGGGTTGAAAATATCAGAAAATTTACCATTCTTCCAAAGCGTCTTTACGAAGAAGATGGAGAAGTCACTCCTACCATGAAAATTAAACGAAAAGTTGTACATGAGGCATTTAAAGACCTTATCGAAGCTATGTATTAGTATTTGGATCAGAACTCACCCAAACACACGCATGGAATCGCCATAGCTGCCAGATATTATTTGCTGGATTTGAGCTCTTTTTTTATGAAAAACAACATGATTATGCATCCTGTTATAAAAAAGATGCCTGAAATATACAGTTGTGGACCAGGCTGGGGCAATTCATTGATATTGGTGTAAACCCTTACATTTTCCACAATACTTATAACATGATCCTGCTTAATATATTGCTGTGCCATAATTATACTTTTTTTAAAAGGCCACAGGGCATACAGAGAACCTGCCATCAACCCTGCAAGAAATGCCATTGTTGGGTTATAAAATCGTTTTAAAAGCATGTTAACAAGTCTGGCAAAGACAAGACCACCAAACACAATACCGAGTGTAAAGCACCCAAGGAACACCAGATTATCCATATTCAATGTTCCAAGTCCTGATATTGCAGAGACAATGGCAAAATATTCTCCCATCAAAATAAGCACCAGAGAACCACTTATACCCGGCAGTACCATGGCTGAGATTGCGACAGCTCCACATAAGAGAGCATAGGAATATTCATTAAGAGTGTATTTCCCTGTAAATGAAAAAATCTTATTTGTCTGTCTCTCTTTTGTAATATTAGGATCTGCTTGTAAATGTCGTGCCTGGTAGTGTTGAGATTTCTTTTTTACTTTATCATATGGATTGACCGCATAGCTGACATAGATAGTTGCAACAGCACCAATAACAGCAAATAAAATCAGACTGGCTTTTTTATTTTCAACCATTTTTACTGGAATTATAATGGAGATTAAAATCAAACCGAAAAATAGGGAATATGTAGCACAAAATTGGTAAACAATTAAATATTTCATTAAACTTGAAAGGCAGAGGATAGCAATGACTGCACCTGCAATTAATTTGAACAGAAAAATAAAATCATTCTTTTGCAAAAATTTAACAAAACTATTGATTGAGCCGGATTTATGGGGTTTAAAAACTATTTTAATAATATATGATAATGCAGAAAGGATGTTGGCTTTATTAATATTATTTAAAATCGCAAAGACACGCTCATAAATTTTGAAAATCAGAAGAAATGTGCCACCTGAAACTCCTGGAATTATATTTGCAGTTCCCAGACAAAAGCCCATGAGCAACTCTTGAATTAAAGATAGCTGCTGGCGGTCTTTACTAATCATTTTGTTGTGGACCATTATGGTGTTAATCCTGTCATCTATCCCAGCCGTGTTGACCAATCAATTTCACAAACCTGCACCCACCAAGTTTTGTTGTTTTTATCCCCTCTTGAGTTTTTTCAAGTTTTAACAACTCCTGGACATGATTGCCTCCCACCGGCATTATAAGTCTTCCTCCCAAGGCAAGCTGGTCAACCAGTGGTAAAGGAATTGACTGGCCTCCTGCAGTAACAATTATGGCATCAAAAGGGCCCTCACTGTTCCATCCTTGAGTGCCGTCGGAATACCTTGTTACAATATTATGGTATTTAAGCCTGTCAAAAAGTTTTCTTGTCTGTAAAAACAGAGAATTATTTCTTTCAATAGTATAGACCTTATAAACAATCTTGGACAAAACTGCAGCCTGATATCCTGACCCTGTTCCTATCTCAAGAACCCTTTCATGGCCTTTTAAATCAAGGTTATGGGTCATTTGTGCTATAATATATGGCTGGGAAATTGTCTGGCCTTCACCTATGGGAAGAGGAAAATCTCCATAGGCACTGTCAACAAGAGCTTCACTGACAAACAAATGCCTTGGCACCCTGGATATGGCATCAAGAACCTGTGGATCTGTTATTCCCCTTGCAATAATCTGTTTTTCAAGCATTTCATTTCGCAGGCGAATAAATTTTTTGGAAATCTCTTTCATGGCGTTATTAAATATCAGCAAGTTCATACCCCCGTCAAGCAGATACTATGTCATTGGGATATTTGCATGTTTTTTTGACACGTCCCAGGATATTTATCTTCCATTACACGCCAGGACAGGTATTGAACATATCATGGACTCAATAGTCGAAAAAGATGACCTGCTGCTATTGCAGCACCGTTTAAATTAATGGTTTTTTCTCCATGTTCTGTATTAAGCATCTGTTTTTTCAAAGCATCAAAGAGATCCTGGTGATTCAAACTGTTTTCTTGAAAAACAAGGAGCTGGTTGCCAGTTTTCAGCAAAAGCTGTTTAAGGTGTATCTCCTGCTCCCTGTCCTGCATTTCCCGAACCAGAACAACACAGGGAATACCAATATGAAGCATATCCATCAAGCTGTTATAACCACCATATATGAGGGCACATTTTGAATTTATAAGAGCATCATTGTAACGGCTGCCGGGAGCTTCAAGTAAACAGTGGTCAAGATCCTGGAATAGGGAACGAACTTTTATATCACTGCTTGACCCTCTTTCCATGCCGATAAATATCTGCCATTTACCATGGGATGGACCGATAAGATGCAGTGCTTTTGAAAGCTCTACAATAAGATCAAATGTTGACTCACCAAGCCAGGGTATGGATATTGTCCCGGCCAGAAGCTCATCGCTATTAATAGTTTTTCCCTCTTGTCTATAAATCTCTGTTAATCTGGAGACATAACCACACTCCACTGGAGATATCCCAAACTGGTTTTTGAGCTGCTCCATATTTGCATTTCCCAGTACAGAGCTGTCTCCATACCATAAAAGAGCTGTGTAATACTTTTCAAACAATTCACAAGATAAACTGGAGTGAACCTGGGGGACTGAACCCACAACACCGCGGACTCCAAGAACCCATCTTGTATTGGTATCACTACTCACCTTAAGTGCCTCTCGCAATTCCCTATGTTTACCTTGTGGAGTGTGATCAGCAAGGACAAGCTTGGGTCGATAGAGTTCAACAATGTTGCGCAGAGTTTCTGCTCTGATTTCACCAAGTTCTCTATCTGTAAAATTACTCTTGCCATCTATTCCGCATGATTTACCATTAATCACCTGGGTTTCATATGAAGGGAGTTTAAGCCAGTCAAGAGGTGCCGGGCCTATAAGTTCCTGGGAGATTTGACAGCCAGAGACAAAAAGCACTTTTAAATCAGGATAAAGGCGCCGTAGAGCCAGCCCTATACCGATACTGCGGCTGGCATGTCCTAATCCCCGGCCATCATGGGCATAGATTAAAATATCAAGGTGATGCTCAGTCATGTTTGCCATTTCCTTATCTTTGTATGTTCAGTGCAAATATTTACAATATAATTATTTTTTAAAAAGATAGCAAGAATGGTTTGTGCCCATAATTTATGACTACTATTTCTGCCCACTCTTTTTGATCAGATCAGTTTGACCGCAGAACAATCTTACCTTGCTTTTTAGCTTTAAGGTCAGTATTTATAACTTCCATGAACAGACTTAAACAAATCATAAGAGCAATAATTATCTCATGGATGATTTTTTTCATTGGTGTGGCCGGGTATATGATCATTGAAAAATGGAATTTCCTTGATGCTGCCTATATGACAGCACTGACCGTTACCACTGTCGGATTTATGGAAGTTCATCAAACAAGCGATGCTGGAAAAATATTTACCATCTTTGTCATGATCGCAGGTGTGGGATATTTTCTTTACATTACAGGGATTATCATACAAGCAGTTGTTGAAGGGGAAGTGCAAACTCTTTTGGGGAGAAAAAGATTGGATAAAAAAATCAGTAAATTAAAAAAACATTATATTATCTGCGGATATGGTCGCATTGGAAGGGTTTTATGCCGTCTGATAAAAGATGAGAAAAAAGATCTTGTTGTAATTGAGAAGGATGATGATCTTGTTGAAATATTAGAAAAAGATAAATCACACTATCTTCATGGCGATGTATCCGATGAAAGCCTGCTTGAGAGAGCTGGTATTAAAAGAGCTTCCTATCTCATCGCTGCCCTGGGATCTGATGTGGCCAATGTGTTTCTTGTTTTAACAGCAAGGCAGCTTAATCCAGATATTTATATTCTGGCAAGGGCAAGCCGTCCTGATGTGAAAAACAAACTCCTGATTGCCGGTGCCAATCATGTTGAATCACCATATGATATAGGTGCCGTATCCATGGGGTTACAACTATTAAGACCCAGTGTAAGCAGTTTTCTAAACACTGCATTATCCAGAAGAAAAGAGGCCATACAGATTGAAGAACTTTTTATTCCTAAAACCTCAAAATATACTAATATTGCTTTAAAAGATTCCCAGATCAGGCAGGATTTCAACCTTATTATTATAGCAATAAAAAAAGCATCCGGCGAAATGCTTTTTAATCCCCACTTTGAAACATTGATTGAAACGCTTGATACAGTGATTGTAATGGGGAAAACTCCAGATTTAAAACAATTTGCAACAGCAATCAATCCAAAGAGCAAATTTTAATTCATAATTTAAAAAACTTCTTTAATTATGAATATATAACTCAATATTAAATTTTATAAATTATGCGTTTATCTGTAATGATAATATCAACAGTATATTTTCTTGATTCCATCTGAATCTGGTCGACCACCTGCTCTTCATAGGCAAGAGATATTTTTCTACATGTTTCTGGAAGCTTTGAAATCAATCTGCGATAGTAATCATTGCCAAAACCTACTCTGCCTCCTTTATCATCAAAGGCAAGCCCTGGAATAATTGCAATATCGATATCCTCCAGTGGTATTTTTTTACACTTTTTAATATTGGGTTCCAGGATATCATTATTATTAGTTACAAGATCCTTGCTAAAATCTGTAATTTTGTAAAGATTAATAACATTTTTTGTACTGATTAAAACTGGCAATACAATCTGTTTTTCAATGTATAATGCTTTTTGAATAATTTTTTCAGTTGGGATTTCACTGCTTTGTGGAGTATATAAAAATATCATCTCAGATTCCATAAAATTGGCAAACTCAAAAAGTTTATGTTCTATTGTTTCATACTTTTGAGCAAGTTCTTCTATGGTAAACTTATCCAACCGTTCCGCCACCACTGACAGGCTGCTGCTTTTTAAGCTCTTTATTTCATTCATTCCCACTATTCCTTTAATTTGCAAAACCTTTTTAAAGTCATTAAACTTTTAGCAAATATTATACACCTTGCCACAATTGTCAACGGTCAATAACCCCTTTGATAATCATTGATTATTTATACGCTCCATGATATCAGATATAATTGTTGTAAAATCTTTAAAAATAAGAACTTAAAGCAATTATAAATGAGGGATAATTATAGAGAATGCTGGATTTAAAATATATAAAAAATAATCTTGAAGATGTTAAAAAAGGAATGGCAAAAAGAAGAGCAAAAATTGATTTTTCGCCTTTTTTAGATAATGACGAAAAAAGAAAAGCTCTTCTTTTGGAGATTGAAGAGTTAAGACATAAAAGAAATGTTGTTTCAGATGATATTGCAACAATTAAAAAAGCAGGCGACGATGCACAATCTTTTATTGGTGAAATGAAGCTTGTTTCTGAAACAATTAAAAAACTTGATAAGGAGCTTATAATAATTGAGAAAGATATTCATAATTTTCTTGTCTCTTTACCAAATCTTCCCCACAAAGATGTACCCATGGGTGAAGATGATACTGAAAATCGGCTGGAAAAAACCCAGGGGACGCCACAAAAATTTGATTTTAAAGCTCAGGCGCACTGGACCCTTGGAGAGAATTTAAATATCCTTGATTTCACAAGAGCTGCCAAACTAACAGGAGCTAGATTTGCTCTCTATCTTAGGGCAGGAGCAAAGCTTGAACGTGCACTTATCAATTTTATGCTTGATATCCATACATCACAACATGGTTACACTGAAACCTTGCCACCTTTTATTGTAAACAAAAAAACCATGACAGGTACAGGACAACTGCCCAAGTTTGAAGAAGATCTTTTTAAACTTGAAGGATTGGATTACTACCTGATTCCAACCTCTGAAGTTCCAATGACCAATATTTATGCCAATGAAATTATTGATGAATCAATGCTACCATGCAAATTTACTGCTTATACACCCTGTTTCAGATCAGAAGCAGGTTCCTACGGACGTGATACAAGAGGATTGATCCGGCTTCATCAATTTAATAAGGTGGAGATGGTTAAATTAACTACGCCTGAAACATCATTTGATGAGTTGGAATCAATGCTTGCCAATGCAGAAAAGATACTGCAACTTCTTGAGTTACCTTATCAGGTGGTCACTCTCTGCACAGGAGATCTTGGTTTTTCAGCAACAAAAACCTATGATATTGAGGTGTGGATGCCGGGCCAGGACAGTGGCAAAGGCAAATACAGAGAGATCTCCTCATGCAGCAATTGCCTGGATTTTCAAGCCAGGCGTGCAAATATCCGGTTTAGGAGAAAAGGCAAAAAAAAGTTAGAATATGTTCACACCTTAAATGGGTCAGGACTGGCTGTGGGAAGGACATTTGCAGCCATATTGGAAAACTATCAACAGGCTGATGGATCAATCACTATCCCTGATGTTCTTATACCTTACATGGGAGGCCAGAAGGTTATCCAAAATGATGTTTGACTCTTTTCCAGAGGATATAAAAAAGTATATAATCCCAAAGGTTACAGGAGAGCTGTATTTTAAATGTCTGGGGTGTGGTGAAGAGTATTCCATTGATAAACTTTTATATGTATGTCCTGAATGTAATGAAGTCCTGCTTCTCCATGATCGAAATTTCAAAGATCTTCAAAAAATTCCCGGCAGACTCTGGCAGAAAATTTTTGATTACAGAAGAATGCTTAATATACCTGCCCTGAAAGGGATATACAGATATCATGAATTTATTGGCTCATGTATTCCTCTGGAATCTATCATCTATCTTGGTGAAGGCCATACCCCTGTAGTTGAGGCAAACAGTAATCTGCAAAAAAAAGTGGGAAATAAATTCTTCTATAAAAATGACGGACAGAACCCAAGTGCTTCATTTAAAGACCGAGGCATGGCAAGTGCAATCTCAAGTATTAAATACCTTATTGATAATAACCTTATATCAGATGTTATTGCTGTCTGTGCTTCCACAGGAGACACTTCTGCTGCTGCTGCCCTATATGCTTCCTATCTGGGACCTTTAATCAAATCAGCAGTTCTTTTACCCCATAAAAAAGTAACTGCACAACAGCTTTCCCAGCCCCTTGGAAGTGGAGCCCGGGTATTTGAAATTCCTGGAGTATTTGATGACTGCATGAAAATTGTTGAACATCTTTCAAACAAATACAGCGTAGCACTTTTAAATTCCAAAAATGCCTGGCGCATTCTTGGACAGGAATCATATTCCTATGAAATTGCCCAGGATTTTGAGTGGGATATGAAAAACAGAGTTATTTTTGTCCCCATTGGAAATGCAGGTAATATTTCAGCTGTAATGAATGGATTTATTAAGTTTTATAATGCTGATATAATTGACTCTCTTCCCAAAATTGTGGGGGTGCAGTCAGAACATGCAGATCCTGTATTCAGATATTATCTTGAACCAGATAAAAGCAAAAGAAAATTTGTGCCAATCAATACAAAACCAAGCGTTGCCCAGGCAGCTATGATTGGAAACCCTGTATCAATGCCGCGAGTGATAAACATTGTACAACAATATAACAAGCTGTCCAATTGTCAGAATGTATTCTTTGTTCAGGTCACAGAACAGGCCATCATGGACTGGCAGCTCACAGCCAATAGAAATGGCCATATTGCCTGTACCCAGGGAGGAGAATGCCTTGCAGGGCTTGTAAAAGCAATACAATTAGATATTATCACAGACAAAGAAACTGCAATACTTGATGCAACAGCCCATGCCATGAAATTTTCCGAGTTTCAAGACCTCTATTTTAAATCAGATATTGCACAAGAGTATAAAATAAAATCTGATCCTGATAAGATAAATCAGCCATATTTAATCATGCCTGATAACCCTGATTTAACACCATCTCAAAAAAAACGCCTTGGACAAAAAGATTTCCAAAAGTTTGTAAAAGATATTTCCGATAAAATAGCCAATGCACTAAATTTAAAAGGAACCCTATAACTAAAAAGTGTCTTTATAATTTATGAGAAAAAATCTGTTTTTTAAAATATCAGTTTCAATTATAATAGCACTCTATGCCTATGCAGCTTTTCCTTTGTTAACCTCTTCCCAGGCAAAGGGCGTTAAAACATCTTATAAGCGATATTCCATCTATCAATATAATCAACATGATGTCCTTTGTGAACCATATGTTGTCAGTAAAGATGACTGGCTATATAAAATTTTCAGAAAAAAAGGAGAGATATCAGAAAAAGATTTTCCTCAATTCATCATAATTTTTAAGAAAATCAACCCCCAGATCAACAATGTTGATGCAATTGAGCCTGGCATTAATATCCTTATCCCTCTGAAAAAAATAAAAAAAAACGACTATAAACAAAGCTCTTCTGGAGAGGTTGATATTCCAGTTGTGGAGTTTTCCGCAATGTCCAATGATCTGGATCTAAAACCTTTTTTACAAAAGCATAAAATAGAAAAAGGAGAAACAATCTCAGACCTCATTGATAAGGACTTTTTAAACAAGGGCGGGGCAATTTCAAAAGAAGGCTTAAAGGCATTCAAGCTTGCTAACCCAGACATAAAAAATATAAATATTATATATGAAGGTAAAGAGATTTACCTGCCTGACCCATCAATAAAATCACAATCCTGGTTTAATTCATTTTTACCTGGAAAGGTTCCCATGGCCGGGATCCAAATAAAAAAAGAAAATATTCAAACCGTGCAAAGCAAAATCGAGGCCCATGAACTTGCACAATTAAAAAAATACTCTGCACTCATTGGCGGCACTCTTTTAAACCAGGGTAAAATCTACTTTCCAGGTAAAAAAGGCTCCAGCAATGTCCTTGACTTATCCTACTCTCCTGTGATTGAAACCGAAGATGGATCCAAAATATTGATTATATCCGGTAACAATGTCAATGCGGAGATGCTTGAATATGTACAAGCCTATTGGAAGGGTATAAAAACTCAATTAATCTCTGAAACCACTAATAAAATAAAAGATAGAATTAAAAACTCCAATAAGAACAAAAACCTGCAAAAACACAGTGTGACTACAGAGTATAAAAAAACCATTGAAATACTCTTGCACCAGACTGATTATGATTATATCACGGACACAAAAATACCATTTACAATTAGCAATATAAATCTTGAGGCATCCTTTGGCCGAGTTATAAGGCAGGATGAACCCGACCTATTAATCAATTTTGGCAATGTTTATGGCTCTGCATTAAAAGCCCTTGAAAAAAGGGAATTCAAAATCTTCTCCTTAACACCGGAAATGACTACCATGGATCTTGCCAGACAACTGTTTTCCCATCTTGGCTATACAACATGGGAGGATCCCTCATTTCCTACACAGAAAACCATCAAGACCATTAAAGGTCTTTATGCGATAAAAAATCAGGATAAAATATTTATTTATCTTAAACCCTTGGACCAGACTGCCAAAGATTACCTGGAAAAAGAAAATATCAAACCCCTATCTGCAACTAATAAAAATCAAATCCAATAAAAGGAAATACTCTCCATGAAAAAAACCTATTATGTATTGTTTGCTTTTCTTTTTTTCATATCCTGTGCATCCAAAAATATAAGTTCGGAAAAGAAAATTAAATTTGCCGTTGCAACCCAGCGGGTTGGTGAAGAATATTATAATTCCGGCAACTATACAGCAGCTTTAAAAAAACTTCTTGAGGCCTATGAGACCATCCCTGATGACCCATACATTCATAATAGTATGGGACTTGTTTATCTGGCAAAACAGAGATATAAGCTGGCTGAACAACATTTTAAAACAGCACTGGAAATCAAACCTGATTTTATCCAGGCAAAAAATCATCTTGGTGCTACATATCTTAAACAGAAAAAATGGAATCTTGCAATAAAGTGTTTTGAGCAGGTGTCTGATAATATTCTTTATGCTACTCCGGAAATACCTTTATCAAACCTTGGATGGGCATATTTTCACCAGAAAATGTATAAACAGGCAAAGTCCTATTTTAAAAAAGCTCTTGAGATACAACCTGATTTCTTATTTGCTGTCCATGGCTTAGCTTCAATTTATATTCAAACCGAATATTACTCCCAGGCAATTAACTATCTTCACTATAAACTTAAGGTAAATCCAAGAGCGGCAATCCTCCATTCTGACTTGGCAAAAGCCTATGAAGCAATCAAGAATTATAATCAGGCAAAAAAATCATGGGATCTTGTTCTTAAACTTGTACCATCAACATCTCCCCTTGCAA
>JAOZRI010000373.1 GCA_029940235.1 Desulfobacula sp.
CCATGCTGGTGGAAGAGATTTTTGAAATCATAAAGAAAATCAATGAAAATGAGGGAACTGCAATTTTGCTTGTGGAGCAGAATGCCAGCATGGCTCTGGAAATTAGTTCATACGGATATATCATGGAAAACGGCCGCATTGTATTAGATGGAACCCGTGATCTTTTAATCAATGACAGAGATGTGCAGGAGTTTTATCTTGGCATGGGCAGTGACGATGAAGATACAAGCTACCGCAATGTAAAGCATTACAAGCGGAGGAAAAGATGGCTGAGCTGACCAACAGAACCATGCCAGAGGTATTTCTCGACAGAGTGGCCCAGTGTGGTAATGAAATTGCCCTGCGGGAAAAAGATTTTGGAATCTGGCAGAGTGTTACCTGGAACAGATATCTTGAGCATGTAAAGTATTTTGCCATGGGACTTGCAAACCTTGGCTTTAAGCGGGGAGACCACCTTGCCATTATAAGTGAAAACTGCAGGGAGTGGCTATATGCAGATCTTGCATGCATGTGCATTGGTGGCGTAAGCCTTGGGGTTTATCCCACAAGTCCATATCCTGAAGTAAAATATGTTGTGCACCATTCTGATTCCACCATTGTCATGTGTGAAGATCAGGAGCAGACCGATAAAATTCTTGAAGTTATAGATGAACTGCCCCTGGTAAAAAAAATCATTGTCAAGGATATGAAGGGTCTGCGTAACTATCCAAAAGATATTATAATTTCATTTAAGGAAGTTGAAAACTCAGGAAAAAAGTTAGAAAAGAAACAACCATATTTTTTCCTTGAAGAGATCAAAAAAGGCAATCCTGAAGATGTCTGCATAATGATATATACTTCGGGTACAACAGGTCCGCCAAAAGGTGCCATGGTAAGCCATAAAAATATAGAGGCCACAACCCTGGCCTCGGCTGAAGCCATGGAAGTTACAAAAGAAGACACTGTTGTCTCTTATCTGCCTTTGTGCCATGTGGCAGAGCAAATTTTCAGCCTTTATCTGCCTCTGTTTATTGGAAACACAGTCAATTTTGCTGAAAGCATAGCCACAATCCAGAGTGACTTAAGGGAGATTGCTCCCACAATGTTTCTTGGAGTACCAAGAATATGGGAAAAGCTGCACTCTTCCATCACCATTAATATTCAGGATGCAAGCTGGTCAAAACGCTGGATTTATAAAAACTGCATGAAAATTGGCTATAAAAAAGCAAATATGCGTCTTAACAGCAAAAAAATAAATTTTGGCTTAAAGCTTTCCTGGTGGGCTGGATACTGGCTTATGTTCAGAGCACTACAAAATTATATTGGGCTTAGAAAGGCACGAATGTGCCTCTCTGCGGCAGCAAAAGTAAGCCCGGAAGAATTACTGTTTTTGCATGCCATAGGTATTGGGATAAAAGAGGGCTACGGCATGACCGAATGTACAGGACTATCCTTTATCCATATGGGCAATGATATCAAACTTGGCACAGTAGGAAAACCCATATCCTGCATTGAATATAAACTTGCAGATGATGGGGAATTAATGAAAAAAGGTCCCAGCGTGTTTGTTGGGTATTATAAAAATCCTGAAGCCACCAAAAAAACAATTATAAATGGCTGGCTCATGACAGAAGATATTGCTACAATTGATGACGACGGCCATGTATCCATAGTGGATAGAAAAAAAGATATCCTCATCACCTCGGGTGGTAAAAATATTGCTCCCTCTCTCATTGAAAATGAACTCAAGGTAAGTCCCTATATAAAAGAAGCCATTGTAATTGGAGACGGAAAAAAATTCATCTCTGCCCTTATCCAGATTGATTTTGATAATGTTGGCAAATGGGCTACCAACAGACAGCTTGCCTATACTACTTTTAAATCACTCTCCAGCATGTCTGACATCAATGAATTGATCCAGGAAGCTGTGAATGCAACCAATGCCAAATTTGCCAGGGTGGAAAATGTCAGAAAATTCATACTTCTAACCAAGGAACTTGACCATGATGATGATGAAATGACTGCCACCATGAAAGTACGAAGAGCCACAATATATAAAAAATTTGCCAGGGAAATCGAAACTATTTATGATGTGTAAAGATGATGCGGTTTCTGCGGCAGAATTAAGTCCCTTCAGATATTTGCCAAAAACTGCTTCTGTTTCCTTCCTCAATTCATTTCCACAGGCATCATATTCCACCATCTGCCAGAAACACCTGGGCCTTTTCAAGGGGTGTTCTCTCCCTTTTGATGGTTGGTTGACTGTTTCCATCTTCTCTTGTGTAAAAATTATAATATTCCCACTTAAGGGAGGATGTGTTTCTCTTTATCAGCTCATAAAACCCTCTATCGTGGGTAAGGATTATTTTCTGGAATTCATCAAAAAAATATAAATCTGGATCATTGTCCTGGTTGAGAATCATTTTGACAATGAGCATTCTGTTTGACATATCCAGACTGATCAGCATATCGTCAAGGACAAGAATTTTAAAATCAGTTGTCTGAACCCTGGTGCGTAAGGCTCCGATACGGATACCAATGGCTATTTTGGTCAATTGGGCTTCATTCAGGTAAGACTGGACCCGGTGCATAATCGAACCATGAAAAATTAAAACTACAGGGAATAGTAACGGGTGCTTTTTCAATCTTAAAAGGCGCAGACTAACAGGGAAAGTCCGGGGTCCATTTTGAATTCAAAAAGACCATGATTTCACGTTATAGTTCCCACCATCATCTTGATGCTGAGCACCCAGCACTTCTTTTGGAAGTTATCGCTCTATTAAAAATTTTGCTCGTCACACATGATACCATGATTAAACGCTAGTAAATTGACTGAAAGAATCATTCTTATTCCCTTTGAAGAAATCAAAATCATACTTGACATGGTAAAATAAACATGAGA
>JAOZRI010000374.1 GCA_029940235.1 Desulfobacula sp.
CAAAAAGACCGGTTTCAAAAATTGATAAACTGCTGCACCCCAAAACCATCGGGATTATCGGAGTTTCTGCAACCAGGAAGAATTTTGGCAGGATTATTTTACAAAATATTCTGGCAGAAGGATTTTCCAAAGAGAATATTGTTATTTTCAGAGATGGTGAAAATCAGATTGACAAAGTTAGATGTCTACCAGATCTATCAGCCTTAAAAAAAGAGAATAAAAAACTGGATCTTTTTGTTGTAGCTGTGGGAGCTGTCCAGGTGCCGGATTTAGTGGATGAGCTTGTCAGACTTGATGCAGCTGATACTATTATGCTAATCCCCGGCGGCATGGGGGAAACCCATGACAGCAGGGAGCGGGCAAAAAAAGTAATTGCAAAAATTGACAAAGCCCATGGATCAAAAGATGGCGGCCCTGTCTTCATCGGAGCAAACTGCATGGGTATTATTTCAAAACCAGGGGGGTATGATACCTGGTTTATCCCTGAGCAGAAGCTGCCGAAACAAAGAAAAGCCAAATATCACAGGGCAGCTCTAATCAGCCAGAGTGGTGCGTTTATGCTCCATCGCAGTAATCAGTGCCCTCAAATGAATCCTGCCTATATGATTTCCATGGGAAATCAGACAGATCTGACCCTTGGGGATATGGTCCACTATTTTAAAGATTCAGATCAAGTTGATGTTATTGCAGTGTATGCTGAAGGTTTTAATGATCTTGACGGTCTTGAATTCTGCAAGGCTGTAAGAGAAGCTGTTCTTGCGGGAAAAGAAGTTGTTTTCTATAAAGCCGGACGAACTGCTGAAGGAAAGGCTGCCACTTCAAGTCATACAGCTTCCCTTGCTGGAGATTACATGGTCTGTGAATCCTGCGTATTACAGGCAGGAGCCATTGTTGCCAGAACTTTTTCTGAATTTCAGGAACTTGTTGTTCTTGCCCAGACTTTGAGTAAAAAAATAATCAAAGGCAACCGCCTTGCTGCTGTCAGCGGTGCTGGCTTTGAAGCTGTTGGAATGGCTGACTCCATTCAATCTGATGATTTTTCCATGGAACTTGCCAGATTTGCAGACAATACACAAGAACAGATATCTAAAATTTTAAAGGAAAAAAAACTTGATGCCTTTGTCACACTTTCCAATCCTTTAGATATCAATCCTGCAGCAGATGATGATGTCCATGCAAAAATCACACAAATTCTTTCCAAAGAGAGAGGTGTTGATGCTATTGTCATAAGCATAGGTCCCATGTCGCCTGTCATGAAAACCCTGGATAATCCTTCCATTCCACATTTTGACATGAATCATGAGCAGAGCATTAAAAACCAGATCATCAAGGTTGCCAATAATTGTAAAATACCTGTTGTAATAGTTGTGGATGGCGGAACTCTTTATGATCCTCTGCGAAATGCCATTATGGAGAGCAATGTTCCTGTGTTCACAGTATGTGACAAGGCAATTGCCTCTCTTTCACTGTATATCCAGGGCAGGTTGAATGCTGATGTTATCCGCAGCAGCCATGGTTTTGAAAAGTAGGTATCTAACGCATTTCATACTTTTTTAAAATTATATCATAGATGCCATTGTTTTCAGTTGTGTCTGGTTAGGTTTTTGCTTATGATTTTTATTCTTTGATCATTAATTTGGTTCTGTCGTATTCTTTTTATAGATATGGGCTCATTCAATTATTTATAACAGGATTCTTAAAATATGAAACAGGATCAATAACATTGATTTTTCCGCTGGAATAAGGATGTTTTAAGTTTGCGACAATCTGGGTTGCTTTTAAAGGGTTTAACTTTTGGGCGTAATATTTTAAATGTTTTGATATTTTATCATCTGAAAATTTTACTTCAATCAATTCATCAATTATTCCGTCTTTTAAAATGATAAAATCAACTTCCCGACCTTCTTTATCACGGATAAACCTTAATTCATAGCGGTAGCCATCCCTGTCTTCAAGAAAATGAATTCTCTT
The DNA here is from genome assembly GCA_029940235.1 of Desulfobacula sp. GTDB lineage: Bacteria > Desulfobacterota > Desulfobacteria > Desulfobacterales > Desulfobacteraceae > Desulfobacula. The sequence continues at coordinate 1,972 of JAOZRI010000374.1, forward strand.
TAAAAGCCCTGTTGCTACAAGATTTTCAAAAACGGCGCCTTCATTCCCAATGACATCTGCATTATCAAAGAAAAAAACTTTGGGTGGTTTGATCACAGCTCTTGGCAGATTCCTGGTAAAGGATCGGACACTAAACACCAAGTACATTCTTTCCAGGATATCAAGCCAGTTTTTTATGGTTTTTGGGGATACCTGGATTTCTCCTGCAATATTTGACATTACAATAAGATTCCCGACACGGGTTCTGAGCTGGTAGATAAAAAGATCAAGCAGGGAAATATGCCGAATTGCTTCAAGATCCCTGATGTCTTCTTTTAATACCCTGTCAAATCTTTCCCTTCGCCATCTCCTTGCTTCCCGTTCATCACCATCAAGAAAGGTTTCCGGGAATCCCCCAACAGTCATTAATCGTTTAAATGCTTCTTTTGAAGTCATATTTTTTGGGTATTCATCAAGCCCGAATGGATGGAGACGCCAGTAATGGTAACGTCCAAGAAGAGAATCTCCCCCTCGTCTGTATATATCAAGCCTTGCTGATCCGGTTACAAGAAAATGGCTTGTTCCTTCATTTGTATCATAAATTCCTTTTATCCAGTTTTTCCAGTTTTTATATTTGTGGAGCTCGTCAAAAATTATAAGACCACTATCATTAAGCCATTTTTGCGCTATCAGGTCATGGCGGTCGTCATAATAATCCCAGTTAAAATATCTGCCTGACTGATATGTTTGTTCAAGTATATTCTTTGCCAGAGTTGTCTTTCCAACCTGTCTTGGACCACCAATGAAGACCATTTTATGATTTAAATCCTTGAGGATATTTTTGTATAGATATCTCATATGGCTATTTTATACTATATTCCAAAACAGTCAAGGCTATTTCGGAATGGACTATAA